>CAZDWF010000321.1:0-1505 GCA_964508895.1 uncultured Bacteroidales bacterium | reverse complement strand
TGATTTTGTAATATTTTATCCTTCAGAGTTACCACAAATCATTGATGTAAAGGGTGTAGAAGCTGATAGGTTTAAGCTAAAAAAGAAATGGTTTGAGGAGAAGTATCCACATTTGAGATTGGAGTTGGTGTAGTGAAGGTTGACACTGTCTATGATATCGGTGACATAGTTATTGCAAATGGTAATGAGTGTGTAATTAGAGAAATTCGTATTACCGATTACGGTATATGGTACAGGGTAAGAGCTACTGGTGAAAGTTATTTTATAAGAGAGGATGCTGTGGAGGTAATTAAGTGAAGTATTCTTTGAACAACATATACAACATTGATTGCATGTTGGCCATGAAAAATATCCCAGATAAATATTTCGAGTTGGCCATAGTAGATCCACCTTATTTTAGTGGTCCTGAAAAGCGTAATTATTACGGTGCCAAAATCAGCAGAATAGGTGTAAAGCGATCATATACACCAAGTACAAGCTGGGAGATACCTAAAAGGGCTTATTTTAATGAGTTATTCAGAGTATCTAAGAATCAAATTATATGGGGTTGTAACTATTATAAAGATATAGAGTTCCATCCAGGAAGAATTATATGGAATAAATGTAATGGTGCTAGCTCTTATTCTGATTGTGAAATCGCTTATTGTAGTATGCATCACAGTGTTCGCATGTTCTCTTATGTGTGGAATGGAATGTTACAGGGGAAAGGGATACAAAATGGTCATATATCACGAGGCAATAAAAAGCATAATGAGAAACGTATCCATCCAACACAAAAGCCTGTAGATCTTTATAAATGGTTATTATCTAAATATGCAACAAAGGGTGATAAAGTGTTAGATACACATCTAGGAAGTGGATCCAGTATTATTGCATGTTACGATATGGGTTTTGAGTTCCTTGGATTTGAAATTGATAAAAGATATTATAGTGCAGCATTAAATAGATATTGTTTTCATACAGCACAAGTCAGAATGGATATATGATAATGAAAGGGCAATCTAATATGAATCTTATAGATAATGCAATAAAAGACGTACGAGGATACATTGGTATATACAAGGTTGATTGGCTTGGTAATATATACAGAATAATTAGTAATCACTCAGGTAAGTTAAAACCACAATTCCATAAAGGGAAATATACAGTCAAGCTAACTGATAGAGAAGGTCATATATTAATAAACAGGAGACGCACCTATGGTGCTGGAGTGCAGCTTTTAGAGATGCTGCCTAGAACTCTTGTATCGTATTTGCCCATCATATGAGAATTCACCTTGTACATGCTGGATAGGATTATCCTTATCATTATTAATATTGTTGTTATTATATTTACTTGGTTTACTCATTTTGATGGGCTTGTCCTCTGCCTTTGATTGTGTGAGCTGTGCCTCCTTCCTCAATTGCTTTTGTCTATCCTTAATGCATCGACCCCAATGCACTACAAACCCTTTTACAATCCATGTATCATCATCTATACCAGGTATGTTCATGCTAGGTTTATAC
>CAZDWF010000320.1:0-1506 GCA_964508895.1 uncultured Bacteroidales bacterium | reverse complement strand
GGCCATTGCACCTGGCGATTAAGGGAGTAGCTCTTAAGCCTGCCAATTTCCTACCGGACCCTTTCCCCATGCCTACCAGCCCCGGATGATAGATATAAGTCCCATAACAAATGCACCTACCAATATTAAATAATCCTAATTATAAATTGAATTATGATTGCCAATGAAGACGGTGCCATGGTAAATATTTAGCTGCTTTATCACCCGGAGCTACCATGACCACGCCGATTGGTGACCAAGGCCAACCATTAATAATGCATTTTTTTAATGCTTACAGTAATAGAGGTAGGAATATCGATGAGTTAATCGGGCCAGCTAAAGGCATGGTTGTTAATGGGAATGTAAATCAAGCTGAAGCGGAATTCCTTGTAAAGTGGAGTAATTAAATCCAAGTAAGCCTATACGGGTTGTCAATCAATATTATTATAAGCAGTAGAAGTAATGTGTCATCCGTTTCAATTATGTAGAGGTAATAATAGAAAGTTTAAAGCAAAATATTCTTACTATGGTAAGTATAATATTCAAATATTTGACATAATGAAATCAATAGTTAGGCATTTATCCTATGCGCTTATAGATCAAATAAAGGAAAAATAATTATGAGAGGAAATGTAGTAAGATTTATGGACTTCAAAGGTTTTGGATTTATTCTAGGAGATGATGAAGAGAGTTATTTTGTTCATTGGTCTTTCATTAAAGGTAGTGGTTATAAAAAGCTGAATGTGGGTGATAGAGTGAGGTTTTCACCAGAAATTGCGGAAAAAGGGTTAGAAGCAAAAGATGTAGAAATATTAGAAAGTAAGTCAAATTCTAAGCATGCTTTGAAGCCAAACCCGTTTACACCGCAGCAACCATTAATTGATCCTAATAAATATGCTGGTCGAAATGATGCAATTATAAACGCTGTGGGTAGTCTTTTTAATCATAAAAATATATTGATTACTGGTGAACGAGGTATTGGAAAAAGTTCTTTAGCGTTCCAGTTATCTTTTCTCGCTGAAGGAGAGGAGACATTATTAGATCGATTAAATATCGACACCCAGGGATATGAATTTAGATATCTAATAGCTGATCATAGATGTATTCCAGGTCACAATCTTAGCAATATTATAGAGTCACTGTTAATATCAGCCACTAAAAAATTAGGCATAAGTATACATGATGAGAAAAAGGTTAATGAATTAGGAATTGATATTAAATTTATTAGAGCCACTACAAAAAGTGAAATAGTTTATAAAAGGCCCGACGAATACATTTCGTATTTTGTAAATGCTTTAGAAAAAATATGGCAACAATCAATAGATAAGTATAATGGTGTATGTTTGTTTATTGATGAAATCGATTGTCTTGATGATAATACAGATCTTTCATCATTTCTTAAAGCAACGATCGAAGCGCTTCAATATAAAGGATACAACCAAATATCTTTTTTACTGGCTGGTGTAACAGGTGTGATCACAAACCTAATTACTCAACATGGATCTTTTCAAAGATTATTTGAAAATA
>CAZDWF010000319.1:0-1512 GCA_964508895.1 uncultured Bacteroidales bacterium | reverse complement strand
ATTTTAATACGTCTTCTTGCTTCCGTTTAACCTCAATTATTAGTAAAGGACTAAATGTTGGCTGAAAATCAGCCATTATGTTTTTAGGATATATAGCTATATCGAGACTATTATGTTCAACCTCAAAGATATACTTATTTTGTTTGATTTCAGTGTAATTAATTAAAAACAATAATATTGCCTGCCTAACTTTTTCCTCTGGAAGTAATAATAATCTTTGTTTTCTAATTACACAATCAACATACTTATATCCGTCAATATCATAGTCTTTTATTTCTATTGGTTTATCAAAACAATCTATTATCATTTTAGTTAGACTTGAAAAATTTTAAAATTTCTTCAATTAACTTTTTCCACTCTTTTTCTGAAAAAGTTAATTGAAGAAATTTTAAAATTTCTTCAATTAACTTTTTCCACTCTTTTTCTGAAAACTCTTGCAAAACTCTCTCTACTGAAATTCCTGTATTTAATATTCCTAATTTTCGACGTAACATAGTGCATACATCTTGATTATATCCTGCACCTTTTCCTCTTCGGTTTATCAATTCCCTCCAAAAGTCAAAATTATTATTGTTGGTTCTTAAAAATTGTTCTAATTGGACACCAACTGATGAAATAAAATTATCATATTGAATTTCAAACCTTTTTACTATTTCAGGTGTTAGTGTGTCCAAATCTTTTAATGATATTCCTAAATTAGTAATATGATCAACAACTTCGTTGTATAGTTCATGAGTAAATTTTCTAAGCATTTCATCTTCAGCACGACCTTCGGCAACAATTTTAGCATCAAAGTATGTATCAAAACCTCTTTCCTCAAAAGTACCTAATCTTCTGTGAATTGCATCCTTTGTATTCCATGCTTTATAAGAAGTTGAATAATATTCTATGTAATCATCTATAAACTCTTCATAGGTAAAACTGGGAATACGTTTATCAAGATTTGAAATGTCTTTAATATCGCTAATAGTGGAATTAATTAATTGAACCTCCTTATCAGATAAAGTCTTACCTGTCTGAATTAATTTGAAGCTTTCTTCAATTTTTTTAATTTCATCTTTCAAGCTTTGTTTTCTATTTTCAATAACATAATCAATAGCGAAAATTGTATCATTTTTAATTTCTTGTATATCTTCTGAATCGTAATCCCTATTAAGCCTTCCTTGCGTATCATAAAATTGTAAAGCATCATAAAATATAATATTGTCATTAAGAAACTTTATTTTTAATCCATCAAATACACCTTGAACAATAGCTTTTTTTATTTCGGTGCCTGTTTCATAACTTCCATCACCATCATTTTCCTGTTCCGGTTCACCTTTGTGTGGCATAACAAAAGTAACAAATCGTTTTTCATAGTTTTTTTGAATGTTGTGTTAAAGAATATTTCATTAATTCTCTAACATTCGTTTCTGGTGCATATTCCGTTTGATTCCGGCCACCCATTCCGCTCGATCCCGGCCACCCATTACGCTCGATCCCGGCCACCTATTACGGTCATTCCGGGCCACC
>CAZDWF010000318.1:0-1536 GCA_964508895.1 uncultured Bacteroidales bacterium | reverse complement strand
CCTTGAGCTTTTAACTTTTCTATCATGAATATGTTGTTTAACTCTCCAAAGTATTTGTATTATCAGTTCCGGTAATCTATTTTACCGATTATTCCATATTCAACTATAATGATTTTTGTGCATTAACTATACTTGCTGTTTTTATTAGCGCATCAGGATTTATCATCAGGGCAATATCTATTGCAACAACACCAAAAGGGACTTCCGGGCGAAACACAAAAAGCGGACAGGTGGCAGAATCATTAAATACCACAGGAATATATTCCACACTAAGACATCCCCTTTATTTGGGCAATTATCTTATGTGGATAGGGATTGTTGTTTATACCTTCAATATATATTTTGTCATTATTGTTTCCCTCGCTTTCTGGCTTTACTACGAAAGAATTATGTTTGCTGAAGAAAGGTTCCTGGAAAGAAAATTCGGTGACGATTATATGAAGTGGTCGTTAAAAGTACCTGCATTTATTCCATCATTTAAAAACTATATTCGCAATGAGGTTCCATTCTCATGGATAAGCATTATACGTCGTGAATATTCAGGTCTCCTGGCCACTGTGCTTAGTTTTGCCTTTATCGATCATTTAAGAAACTGGTTCCTGCATCAGGATGTGAGCTGGAATAGAAATTCAAGCTATGTTCTCGGAGCAGCCCTTATTATAACACTAACACTTCGCACCTTAAAGCATCACACTTCATTGTTGAAAGAAAAAGACCGCTCATGAGAAACAGTAATGGAATATCCATTTGGGTATACATCGCTGCAGTGTTATCGATGGTTTTCTGGGGATTTTCATTTGTGGGCACTAAAATCGTTCTGAAATATTACGAACCGATAACTATTATTTTTTTAAGGCTTGTATTAGCTTCGGTTTTCCTGTTTGTAGTATTAAAAGTTACAGGATGCTTGCAAAAAATAAAAAAAGAAGACTTTTTGCTGCTGTTTATCTCAGCATTATTCAATCCATTTCTATATTTCATAGGAGAGAACTATGGCATAAAACATACAACAGCTACTGTTAGTGCCATCATCATTGCTACCATTCCTGTATTCACTCCGTTATTTGCATATATTTTACTCAGGGAAAAGCTCACCTTTTTTAATTACCTGGGCATATTCCTATCATTCATTGGAATATTTATTATGCTAACAGGAAAGTCATTTGAATTTGAAGCATCAGCATTCGGGATTGGAATGTTGTTCTTTGCAGTTTTTGCAGCAATCGGATATACTATCACCGTAAAGAAGCTTGTAGAAAAATACACACCAATAAATATAATTGCCTATCAGAACCTTATTGGACTGATTCTCTTCCTGCCTGTTTTCCTGATTATGGACCTGGATCATTTTATAAGAGCAAAGCCTGGAATAGATGGAATTATAGCCCTTATCCTCCTGGCAATTTTCGCATCATCACTCGCTTTTATTTTATTTATTTATGCAGTAAAGTATCTCGGAGTAAGCAAAGCAAATGTATATTCAAACCTGATTCCTGTGATAACTGCTATCTTTTCATTAATAATATTATCAGAGTT
>CAZDWF010000317.1:0-1538 GCA_964508895.1 uncultured Bacteroidales bacterium | reverse complement strand
CTTTAAAATAAATGAAAACATTATCACCTTCCAGTTCTACCTTATACGTATCAAGAGGTCTGGGTGGAGGTCCTTCAAGAACATTACCATCTTTGTCGAAGATACCCTGGTGGCAGGGACATAAGAATTCGCTCTTATCAGGTTGCCAGTATACAGTACAACCCAGATGAGTACATACTGTTGATATTGCCTTGACTTCTCTTTCACCTGTACGAACAATCACGAGATCCTTTCCTCTAAGGTCCTGAAACCTTTTGGTCGAATTAATGGGTAGTTCGTCCAGATGAACAGTGAAGATCCTGCGTTCCAAATCCCTTTTTATAGGAGTTATGAATCGCACCCCCATTGCAGTAATACCAGCAAAGGCAGCTCCAAGGGGTATAAATGCGAACAAGTTTTTTAAAGCATTACGCCTGTCCATTATAATAAGTATTTGATTATTATTTACTAGTATAAAAGTTCGGATTAAAGACTATCATAACCCATCCCCAGTTATTGGCACTGCCGCTACCTGAATTTACATTCTTAATAGCTTCCATTGAAGAAGTAGCAAACACTTGTGAGTATCCTGCTTTTACAACTACATTTTTTTGCAACTGCATAACTGACGGCAAGATCTACTTCAAATCCCAGATCTTTGCTTATGGTTGCTTTGGGATCAGTAGAATTGGGATCATGAATATCAGCAGCAGCCTGGAAAGAATGAGGAACCAATACTACACCGAATTTCCCTTTATTAAATTTAATAGGTAAGTAAATATCAAGCAGTCCGACTGAATTGACATGGTTTTTTACATAAAAATAATCCATCCATCCATTGAATTTATGATTGGTTCCATAAAATGGTGTGAAAGCATTACTTTCGTTTGCTTTAGGGTTAACCTGGCTGTTTCCTGAAAGGTACTCAAAACCAATTCCTGCTGAAAAAAGATCTGTAATTTGAAATGCAACATCTGCTGCTGCATAAAAAGCGGATAGATCTATCAAAGAAGTAGCGAAGTTAACAGTATCACTTGCCGGGGACATCTGACCAGTCTGATAATAGAATGCAGCATTTGCTGAAATTATACCACTTTTAAATGTAACCCGTGGACCAATAGTCTGGCTATAAACAATCCTTTGTTTTAAATTAAGTGTGTCTTTATTATCCCAGTATGGCATACCATTATTAAGAGCCAGGAAGCTAACACTAAACTTTTCAAAACTTTGATGGTACCATAAATATTGGAATGCTTTATAATTCTTTAAGGTATAAACATTTCCGAATAAAGCTTCATTATTCTGATTATAAGCAAAACCAAGATTGATTTCGGCTTTCTCTATAGGATAAACCTTTAAGATGGCAGCATCATGACTTCTTGCCTGCTGAGCCCATCCAACGTTTCCAAATATTCTCTGATCATCATATACAATCTCCTGACGACCCACTTTTACGGCAAAAGTTTTATTAAATATTATTTCGCCCCATGCCTGGTGAATTGCAGGCCCGTAAAAATCTGATTTATTCAATTGAGGTACATCTCCCCAAACTCTCACAT
>CAZDWF010000316.1:0-1541 GCA_964508895.1 uncultured Bacteroidales bacterium | reverse complement strand
TTATGAAAAAATATATCACAATTAATGCGTCAAGTCAAGCTTGACATGACACTAGTGCCTGGCTATAAGGATGCGCTAGATTTTTAAAAACATCATCTGTCTTGCCGGTCTCTATTATTTTCCCCAGATACATGATTGCGATATCATCAGCCATATATTTCACTTGATTTAAATCATGGGAAATCCAAAGATATGTAACATCCATACGTTCCTGAAGATCCTTGAGGAGGTTGAGAATAGTTGCAGCAGTCGAAATATCAAGCCCGGAAGTCGGTTCATCAGCCACAATGAAATCTGGATTTAAAGCGATGGCTCTGGCAATGCTAATGCGACGGGCCTGCCCTCCGCTGAACTCATGCGAAAATTTTACAGCATCTCTCGGGTCAAGATTGACTGCTTTCATTAGCTCTAATACTTTCTGACCCACATCATATTTTTCATTACTGATAGACGGACAATTAATAAGTGGTTCAGCAATAAGCTGACCGGCAGTCATACGTGGATTCAAGCAACCAAATTGATCCTGAAAAACAAAATGTATGCTCTGTCGATAAGTTCGTAATTTTTGTGGATCCAATTTAAGAACATCTTGCCCTTTATAAAAGATTTCACCTTGCAAAGGTTCCACTAATCGGAATATGCTTTGTCCTAACGTAGATTTACCACATCCACTTTCGCCAACCAGACCAAAAGTTCGACCTTTTTTAATTTCAAGACTTACACCATCAACAGCGTGAACAATTTTCATTCGCTGTCCAAACAATTTGGATAGAAGATCTTGCCGTTGGAAGAAATAGGTTTTTAAATTCATTATTTTTAACAAAGCTATCCCCATTTATGCATCACATTATGTTGTTTTAAGAGACATGCTGACCAATGCCCTGGCGTTATTTCTATCAAATCAGGGACTGTCCTGTGGCATATCCTTTCAGCGTGTCTACAACGTGGGTGAAAAGCGCACCCAGGTGGCAAACGATCAAGAGGGGGTACGAATCCGGAAAGTGAGCTTAACCGTTTTCCTCTTTTGTGAGTTTCAGGTAATGCATCTAAAAGTGCTGCTGTATAAGGATGATTAGGTTTTTTTAGGACTTTCTCTTTCTTGCCCATCTCAAGTATTCTACCGGCATACATTACCACAATTCGATCTGAGATTTCGGAGAGGACTCCAAGATCATGTGTGATATATAGAATAGAGGTTTTATACTTGGCAAACAGAGCTTTTATTAATTCTATTATTTGTGCCTCGATAGTAACATCTAAAGCTGTTGTGGGTTCATCAGCGATAATCAATGATGGTTTTGATGAAAGCGCCATGGCAATCATTACTCTTTGTTTCATTCCTCCGCTAAACTCAAAGGGATAGTTTGAGATTCTCTCGTCAGGATCAGCAATTCCGGTCTCTTTTAATTTAGCAATGGCCTGCTGCCTAAATTCTAATCTACTCCTACGGGTATTATTTTTTTGATATTTTGCTTGATATCGTAATATATCAATCATTTGGTTTTTAAGCTTATCTTTATTATGCACAATATTAATAATAT
>CAZDWF010000315.1:0-1563 GCA_964508895.1 uncultured Bacteroidales bacterium | reverse complement strand
CACAAAGGGCTTGATAATGTATTCATAAGCTCCTAATTTAATTGCTTTTACCGCCGTCTGAAGATCATTGACGGCTGTTATCATAATGATTTCGGTATTTGGATCTGTTTGTTTGAACTTCTTAAGAAGATCAATTCCGTCAATATCAGGAAGGAGGATATCCAGCAAAATCAGGTTAATAGGATTTTCCTGAAAAATATCAATGGCTTTTTCACCGGTACCGGCAAGAAGGACATGATGTTCGTCCTTTAGCGCCATGTTAAAGGACTGGCGAACTCCACGCTCATCATCAACGACAAGAATTATAGCTTTATTCATAATAATATATCACCACAAACTTTTATTTTCGTCAAATAGATGTTTAGCGCAAATGCACAAAAATATGTGCATTTGCGCACAAAAGTATGTGTATTTGCTAAGATTTATCTATATAATTATTTCTTTTCGTTATATTTGTCTTGATATTCAAATATACGGTTTTGCGCATCATACTTAATGTTAAATACCTATAAAACAGGAATTGGCGGAATGATAAATTCAAAATATCCGGGAGAGCGGTCCTTATTCTTACTGTGCAATGCATCAGATCTTTCTTGGCATGTATTTTGAGTTAGTAAGAGAGGTTATTAGGTTTATAAGCATAATCATTAATTATAATAAATCTCAGGAGGTGATTATAATGAAGATAAACTTAAGTTCCTTTTTGCAATTAAGGTTTAACATTTTTATGTGCAAGAAACTTGGGTGGAGAATAACCTCTTTTTATATAACCGTTTTAGGGAAATTATATTTTTTCTTTAAAAGAAAGGAAAAGCGAAAAATAAAAAGCTCTGTTAAGGAGGTATTTGCCGGCCGGAAAAGTAGATCTGAGATAAGGTCGATTACCAGAAATATTTTCCGGGGGATAGTATCTCACTATTATGAAAAATTTTTTAATGCATATTCATCTCCTGGAACGCTCAGAGCTTTTGTGAAAACACACATTGAAAGTACAGGCATAGCAGCCATAGAAAAAGGGCTTTCCAGAGGCAGGGGTGTTTTGTTAATCACCGGCCATGTTGGAGGAATTGAGCTGATTCCTGCTTTTCTTTGTGATAAGAAATATCCTGTAACGATGATAGTAAGATTTTCTTCAGGCCACATGCGTGACACAGCTATGAAACAGTCTAATAACTTTTCAACAAAAATTATCGACGCTGATAATACTCCCAATGTCATAAAGGCCATTTTTGATAACTTGAAAGAAAATCGTGTGGTACTCACTCAGTGTGATGAGATAGATGAATGGAAACCTTCTAAAAATAACAGAATATCCTTTTTGGGTAAAGAGATAAATCTGGATAGAACGATGAATATTATTTCAAAAAGGGGCAGCGCTTCCATAGTGTTCGGCATTATGCATAGAAAGCATAATTATCGATATAAATTTACTTCAACTTCAATGGGAGAAATAAAAAAAACAGTTCAAACAGACGGTGGACATGCAAGGTTTTCGTATACAATCTGTAAAAAAAGATTCAACGGGTTTCATAAGAGAAATAATCCCCGATCGTCGTTTTTCGC
>CAZDWF010000314.1:0-1569 GCA_964508895.1 uncultured Bacteroidales bacterium | reverse complement strand
CAGGGTTTTTATTACTATAATAATACTTCTTTTAGCAGCTATATTTATTCTGCCTTATATTTTTAAAGGTAAAATCATGAATGTTGTTAAAGAAGAGATCAATAATAATATTGAAGCAAAAGTTGATTTCCATGATTTTGGTTTAAGCCTATTAACTAATTTTCCAAACTTCAGTTTTTATCTTGATGATATTTCTGTTGTTGGAATTAATGATTTTGAAGGGGATACTCTTGCCAGTATAACTTCTGTTTCTGCAGTCATAGATCTGATAAGTGTTTTTAAAGGAGATGTTTATGAAATTCGCAGGATAAGTATTAAAGAACCTGATATTCATCTTATAGTTAATGAAAACGAGCTTGTTAACTGGGATATTGGCCCGAAACAAGATGAAACAGATGAAGGTGAGAAAGATAAGAAAAATGAATCCCAAACTACCGAATTAAATATTAAACTCAGGAAATTTGAAATAGTACATGCCCACTTGTCTTATTATGACATTCCTGGAAAAATAATGCTGGAAGTAAGTGATCTGAATCACCTTCTTTCCGGGGATTTTTCAGCAGATAAGACCTCCCTGAGAACTAAAACAAGTATTGAAAGTACTACAATGTCTCAATCCGGAATAGAGTTTCTTAAAAATGCCTTTATCGGATTTGATGCAATTTTTGATGCTGATTTGAAGAATGAAATTTATACATTTAAAAAGAATCAATTGAAAGTAAATGATTTGCTTCTTAAATTCGAAGGATCTGTAGCTACTGCTGGTGAAGATCTTAATTTTCTCCTTACTTATAATGCACCCAAAAATACTTTTAAGAATTTTCTTTCACTGGTACCTGCAATTTATAAAAAGGATTTTCAGGAAATTCAAACTTCAGGAAATCTTGCTTTTAATGGTTACGTCAAAGGAATATATTCAGAAGAAAAGCTTCCTTCTTTTAAACTTGATGTGAAAGTAGATAATGCTGAATTCAAATATCCTGACCTGCCCGATGCAGTCAGGGATATTAATATTCTTATTCATATCGATAACCCTGGAGGTATTGCTGATAATACCATTGTGAATGTTGAGAAATTTCATTTTTCAGTGATTGAAAATCCTGTTGACATTAAATTACTCTTAAAGAAGCCTGTCAGTGATCCATATATTGAAGCCAGTATAAACGGAGTCTTCGATCTTTCATCCATTTCTAAAATATATCCGCTTGAGGAAGGGGAGTCGTTGTCAGGAATAATGGATGCAAATATCAGGATCAAAGGACTTCAATCAAGTATTGATAATGAGAAATATGAAGACTTTGATGCATATGGCTCATTATTATTGAAAGGGTTAAATTATTCCATGGAATCTTTTAGTGAAGATTTTGAGATAAAGCATGCACAAATGAATTTCTCACCATCTTACATCGACTTGGTAAACCTCGATTTCAGGTATTCTGAAAGTGATATGACGATAAAAGGGAAAATTGAGAATTATATTGCTTATGCTTTAAGTTCTAAAACGCTGCTTGGTGATTTCCCTGATCCATTTGCTAGTTGCACTCTCCCCTCTCCTGGAGGAGAGGGGCT
>CAZDWF010000313.1:0-1604 GCA_964508895.1 uncultured Bacteroidales bacterium | reverse complement strand
TCTTCATCTGTTAAAGGATTTTTATACAACGCTTATGAAGGTCGAAAGCGGGGCAGTTAATAAGCCAAGCGTTCAAACTATGGCGAAAATCGCCAAAGCGTTAGGTGTTCCAATTGAGGATTTGATAGATTAAAAGTCTTTTTCCTTAACTTCAATATTATGAATAAACAAAAATTACAAAACAAAAAATTAATTTGGGTATTCGCTATGATTTTTGTTTTAGTTACGGTTATAATTATCGGATTTATAGTAAAAAAATCAGATATGACCGACCAAGAAAAATTTATATTTCAACCGATTTTAGAAAACAATAATATTCCTACGGCCCAAGAAAAACAATTAGTAGAAGCGGCCTGGAATTGCGACAAAGAAATAATAACGGAACTGTTATCAAGTGATAAAGTAAATGTCGACGCCAAGAACGAATATGGAACAACTGCGCTAATGGCAGTTTCTCAAATGGGATGTGCAGACTTGGTTAAGTTTTTATTAGAAGAACACGGAGCAAGCGTAAATATTGAAAATTTTTATGGCAGGACTCCTTTAATGTTGGCGGACTATTCTTCATTTGATACTATGGAGATATTACTTTCAAATGGAGCAGACGTTCATGTTAAAAATAAATGCTGTGGCTCAACGGCATTAATGTTAGTTGCTGGCAGTTATGATAACTATATTGATGTTATAAAATTGTTGATTAGCTATGGTGCTGATGTAAATGCTAAAGATAATGAAGGTAAAACCGCTATTGATTATGCACAAGAAGCCGCTACAGGATTTGAATGGGAAACATTTCCGGACAAAAAAGAAATTATTCAACTACTTCAAGAAGAAGCTCGGCAAAATTAAAAATATAAAGTAAAAATTTATAAATATGTTTGATAGTTCTAAAGTTGATAATTCCGGTTTGGCTAACCAGAAACCGGTAATAAACTATGATACGACTGATCTCGAAAGGAATGGGCTTAAATTAAGATATGCTTTGGATTCCAGGAATCCGGTTTATAATCAAGTAATTGATGAATGTAAAAGGCAAAATATCTCATACAAGGTAATTCCGGGAAAGAATAAGCAGAAACACATTTGGATACTGGACAAAGGAAAAGAAAATAAATTATAAAGAATTAATAAAAAGATATGGCGACTTATATAACTATATTTTTATTTGAATTTATTTCGGCATACGTTTTATGGATTATTTTTAGAAAGATATTCAAAATAACCAAGTTATACAGAATTGTAATAATATGTTTTGTGTTATCATTGGCTGTAGGATATGTGGCATCGTATAGAATTGTTGGATACGAGGTTACTATGGGCTATCTGACAGAAATCAATAATCAAAAAATAGAACAAACCGGAGAAGGTATCACATTAGAAGAAGAAAATGTATACAAAGAGGAATTATTTCAAAAGAAAGATTTTAAGGAAACTCTTAGAAATTCATCTATTAAAATATCCTTAATTCCTTTTATATTAGTCGTATTTATTATGTTGTTTTTCGTTAGGAAAGCTATGACAATTTTGCCGCCAAGCTCGGCAGAGCCGAGCAATCCGCCAAAGGCAGATTAGAAAAACTTGAAATCGTCCTTTTCGCTTCCGCT
>CAZDWF010000312.1:0-1614 GCA_964508895.1 uncultured Bacteroidales bacterium | reverse complement strand
TTTTAAGCTTAAAAATGGATAAGATGAAAAAATAATTAACTCATCCGCTGATGCATCTAAAATTATAAAAGTATCATCTCTGGTTGCCGCAGAATCTGATTTGTCGGTGTATGTTGTGGCAGAGTCATCAAAAATAAGAATCCTGGCAAAATGAAAAAGCATATCAGTCGTTCCGCCATCATCAAATTCTACAACGGGTTTGCCTGTATTCTCAATACTTTTGGTAATATCTCCGGCTATTTCAATGAGCAACGTTTCATCAGAGTCAGGGAATTCATTGACTTCTTCAGATGTTCCGAAATTTGCCTGGACATATAAATATGCTCCGGAACCTCCTTTTGCATAAAGCTTAGCATTTCCGCTTGAATCTAAATCATCAGTGCTTGAAATCTGTGTCCATGGACCGCGATCGAAACGCCATTGATCCGGATACTTAAACTCTAATACTTTTAGTCCAGATTCTATGTCGTTGCTTATTTTATTAATATCAACCTGAATATTACCTTTACTAAAAGGCTCAAATTTGAATTTCTTTATCCCTTCACGGACATTGGGTCCAGCCTCAAAGCTTTTAATTGTCAGGCCATTGATCTTTACAAATTCGCCGCTTGTATCGGATATCTGCCATCCGGGATAACGTTCCAGTTCCTTGATATGACCATAAGCTGTGAACTCAAAGCTTTTATTGGATCTGTCCGGAACCAGGCTTTCTTCATCTACAAGTCCACTAAAAAAAAGTATGCGGTCTGTAGAATATTTATAGCCCATAAAGACGCGTACCCAGAAAATATCCCCGGCATCAAAAATGCCGGCATTATCCTTATTACTAAAAAATCCGTCGCCATTATTAAACAGGAAAGTCACATCATCAGATAAGAACTCATTCAGTGTGTCGCCTTCGGTTTTAAAGCTGATGGGAGACATCTCAATCATGCGTTCTACATCACCATGGCTGACGATGTATCGCCGGGCAACCTCCAGTCCAACCATGGTTGATTCCAGTGTTGCTGAAGAAAGGGTAATTGTGGTTTGATTACTGCCGGATGAATATGATATTGAATTGACCAGGTAAATGGTTTCTATGTTATGTAAAGGTATAAAAATGTAGTTTGTTGCTTTAATAAAAGAAGACGCGTCTCCGGAAACAACAATCTGATTGCTTGAATCATTTACTGAGACTATTTTACCAGAAAACTGGCGTCCTAATTCCACCCTGATAATAAAGGTGGAATCTTTTAGTCTCTTTTGCTGGATTTCCGTATTTGTATCACTAAAACTTTTCATTTCTTTTTGGTCCCTGAGCCTGTCGAAGGGCTGTCAACTACATTTGTCATTCCGAGTGGAACGAGGAGTCTCGGGCTTGTAACCCTTATACCTGTAATGCCGGCAACTGTTTTCATATTGGCCCTTCTCCTCATTCCAGCGGATATATGCACCGCATTGTGGGCATTGGAATGTTTTATGCTTGGATTCCATTTATCTGATCAGCGTCCAGGCATCGGCGACAATTTCCCAGCCTCCGGAGCCAACACCGGTTCGTAGTTCCACCTGGTGACCATAAACATAAGAGTTGATACCTGCCTCATTATTAACCGATATGACAATCACTTCATT
>CAZDWF010000311.1:0-1618 GCA_964508895.1 uncultured Bacteroidales bacterium | reverse complement strand
ATTTAGTGTAAAGTCTAATCTTTAACTTGTGTAAAGGGTGTTCCTTTACGAACAGTTTAGCTTAGGCAATAAAAACAACTCGCATAAAAATTTCTTATCTTTGTTCTAAATGATTTAAAATGGATTTACAAACAAGAAAACTAAACTTTATTCAAGAGTTTCTGAGGCTTAGGAATGAAGATCTAGTAAATAAACTCGGACGTCTTTTAAGATCTGAGAAGAAAAAACAATTTGAAGAGAGTTTAAATCCAATGAAAATTGATGAATTTAACAAAATCATTGATTCAGCTGAATTGGATTCAGAAAATAACAACGTTACTCTTGCTAAAGATCTTAAAAAAGAGATTGACTCATGGCAGTAAAGATATTCTGGACTGATACAGCAATTAGTCAATTAAAAAATATTTTTGATTTCTATACTGAAAATGCAAGCATAAAAGTTGCCCGAAAAATAACTAAGAAAATTGTTGATAGAACCATCCAATTAGAGAAAAATCCTAATAGCGGACAAGAAGAACCTCTCCTAAGAAAAAGAAAATTCAATTACAGATATTTAGTTGAAGGAAATTATAAAATCATATACTGGGTTGAAGAAAACCATGCCAAAATTGCTAGTGTTTTTGATTGCAGACAAAACCCAGATAAAATGAATAGTATATAATAAAACCTGTGTATAACTTGGGTTATAAATCATGGCTCGCTTTACTGCGAGCCGAAGCAGTCGAATAATCTAAGACCTCCTGTCCAGAAGGACAATTCGGTCAAAGAAAATCCGCCACGCTTCATACCCCGGGAACGTTGGGCACAATTAAACGGAATCGGATGAAGAAGAGCATACTAATCTTACTCATTTTAATGGTAATTTTCTCAACTTGCAAAAAAGAGGAAAATTATGGACATCACTCTCATAGTGAAATAAGTAAGAACCTTTATCCACTTCTCTTCTCACCTGATTCATATTGGATCTATGAGGATCAGAATAATAACTTGGACAGCCTGGTATTATTAACTAATAAATTCGATAAAATATCATTTGGAGGAGGACATGGTTATTCATATACTGCAGATGTCTATAACTTAGGCTACGAGAGTGAAAAATATGGAGCATACACTGAGCAATTTGTTAATTATTTAATTTCAAGAGGTTCGATTAAAGGTGGTTATGTATATTTATCAAGCTTTAAGGTTGGAGAAAAATTCTTAAATGCAGAAATAAGAGCAATTCATGACTCATTAGTAGTTTATGGGACAACATATAATCAAGTTGTAGAGATGAAAATAACTAAAGATGAATACGTCAAATTTGACATGCGTCTTTATTACGTAGATTCAATCGGAATTATAAAAAAGACAATTTACAATAGTATTGATGACAGCGTAACTTGGCAGCTGATAAGACATAAAACAACACTATTGTATAATTAATAATAACTGTGCCCAACAAAGGGTCATAGCCAATTGGCTCCCAAGGTGGGTATTTAGAACATGAAAACAATACAGAAATGTAATACAGATTAACTAACTTTAACCTCGGGTAAACGCCAAAAGGCTATACCCTTGGACCGTTGTAAACCATATGAACCGGTTCTTTAAAAGAGTGAAAAAAAAGAAGCAATTT
>CAZDWF010000310.1:0-1646 GCA_964508895.1 uncultured Bacteroidales bacterium | reverse complement strand
CTCGCTAAAAAAAGGTATAGGGATCTTGATCTCGAGAATTGATCTTTTCCTTTTTATGTTTTCGCATTTATAGTTTTCAATTAAATTAGCATAACATATCTTTTGAATAAACTTAAAAATATATTCATAGGGGAGCTTTTCATATTTAACTAAAAATTTCAGATACATATCTGAAATCGTGTTTGTTCCATCGATATTTTCCCAAATAAAATAATCATATTCATTTAAAAGCAAAAATGAACCTAAGCTTTTATTTTTTAATATATATATAGGCTTTTCAGAATGAATATTAGAGAATTGTTTAATCTCATAATTCTTTCCTTTAACAAGAATTTCAGGTATGTCAGAAAATGATTTTATCAAAATCTTCTCCACAAATAATTAACTGCAAGTAGTCTTAAATAAAGGACAATCTAATTCCCCTGATTCAAGAGTTCCATGAATTTTATCGGCCACAGCTCTACAAGATCTACATTTTTTTAATCTAAAAAAACTGCAACTACTGCATGGTTCTGTTATGCTTTTATCTATATTCCGGAGTCTCTTTAATACATCTGACTCCCTCCAATAACTCATCAGGCCTTTCGTGTGACTGGCTAGATGCGATAGATGTCTACACGGCAATTGTTCTCCTTTAACATTTATTGCCATTAGAGAAATCCCTGCCGAACATCCAGCTATACCACCTTCATTATTCCATGATAAATGGCATCGTAATTGCGAAAAACAAGTCTCTACATTAATATTAAACCCTAAGTTTATCAGACTCTTTATCTGGTTAGCTAGCGCAAAAAGTTGACCTTCGTTTAAATAATTATCTATCTTATTGTTCGCATCAGGTTTCAACATTAAAACATTAATAGCTTTGGCTTTATAATATGTGCACATCTTAACTAAGCTGCTAAAATCATTTATGTTATCATTACGCGCGACCCAATTTATTTCATATCTAATTTCAGTTTCTTTAAGCAACATTAATGCACCAATTGTAGCATCGTAGTTTCTACGCGAGATTTCATGTATCTCTTTTGTAGACCCGTTAAGGGATAAAAATAAGCAATTTAACCCACTTTTTACTAAAGAATTAATCATTTTGGCAGTTAACCCCATACCACTTGTAGCCATAAAGGAGGTCATACCGCAAGATCTTATCCTTTTGATAGTTCTAAAGATTTCTGGGTATAGCATCGGTTCACCACCACTTAACGCTATATATTTTACGCCTAAACTGCCTGCTTCCTCTATAGTTTGGAATAAAGCAAAAGAATCTATATCTTTTCTAGAATTGCTATTATAGCATTGGGGGCATTTCAGATTACATCTTGAAGTAACTTCAATATGAATTAATTCAGGGACTTTGTAACATTTTATCATATTTTACCCAGAGTTCATTACAGATACGGAATAGTTAGCAATGATAAGTCAATTCTGTTGTAAGTTCCATTATAAACAGCCTCAATACCTAAGCAAGAGCACATCACATTGCATCACATTAATTTTAGCTTGTAACCTTCCGTCAAGTATCTAGTTGTAGCTTAATTTGCTATTTTACACAGAAAATTACCTTTTTATTATTCTGTAATATTAAGTTCTTCGCCGGATGATTCCTACAGTGTCAAAAACTGATTTGCTCAATCTATCCCCAT
>CAZDWF010000309.1:0-1666 GCA_964508895.1 uncultured Bacteroidales bacterium | reverse complement strand
TCCTGGCTGCCTTCTTTTAATATGATCTAAGGCTTCTAACCCAACTAAACAAAATGGGAAATCCTTTATTTCAACCTGGAAATATGGCTCATAATCCATTAATTGATAGAGATAAGGGACTATATCTGGCAAGAAAGGCAAATTTTCAACTTGCTCAGTTAATTCCAATTCTATTTTCTCTGTCTTATTTTGACGCAAAAACTCGGCTAAGCGAGGTAAACTCTGATAGTTAAATTGGTCAATCTTAAACTTCATATTAATTTTAATTTCTTAAGTAAGATGTTCTGATCTCTTTCTGAGTAAAGATAGCAAAAGGAAAAAATAAAGTAATTAACTTCTTGATTTTTTGTTTTAAAAGGCAATATTTTATCATATTTTGACTGTAAAAAAATTCGTCCGTCTGAAATATCTAAAACTTCTTTAATCTTGTTAATTGCTTTATCAAATAAATTTAAAGATTGTGGAAACTTTTCCTTAATAATTGATTTATAAACTCCAATTCTTCTCAGATTCAAATTATAGATAAGGTAATTTCTTAAAGATGCTTCTCTGGAAAAGGCAAAATACTTATACTTAAAAGAACCACTCTTAATATCATCTTCATAGCCTGTAATATTATCATTTTTATTCCTATTAACTCTTTGGATATAGCGTCCATTATGCCAGTAGTCTCCTTTAGACCCAAGACCAATAGCTAAAACATTTTTTAATAAACACCTTCTTAAGAAAAAATAACTTGAACCCTTAAAAGATAGATTATATAAATCTCTTTTTATGTTTTTTAAGTTCCTTTGGCGTTTATAGAAATCTACATCAATCTTACTGCCTATTACTTTTTTAATCTGCCCTAAGTTTTTTGATGAAGAATTAGTTATTGTCTTGGGAAAATCCATATAATTCTGCAGAGGATAAAAAGTAATGTCTGTTGGTTTTAGTTTAATAAGATGCTTTAAGTTATCACTTAGAAATTCCTGAACAGATTCGTTTGGCTTTAGCCCATAGATTAAATCAAAACTAATGTTATCTATCCCCGCTTTTCTTAAATAATTTACTGCCTGATAAACATCTTTATTCTTTTGAAAATGACGATTGCATAATTTAAGTTTTCCCTCACTAAATGTCTGAACTCCTAAACAAACTTTATTAATCTTGCTTTTGGCCATTGTTTTGGCCATTTCCTTAGTAATATCACTAGGACAGGCCTCCATATTAAACTGAACGTTTTCAGGAAAACTGAATTTATTATTAATATAGCTGAATAAATTATTTAAATCTTTAGGTCTAATCAAACTAGGCGTGCCTCCGCCCATAAATACAGAAAGAATTTTCCTTTTTTTATTAATTTTAAGAATATTTTCCAGCTCTTTTTTTAAACAATCAACATAGCCCTTGGATCCTATCTTATTGATATTACAAGCACCCCGAATACTACAATAATCGCACCTGTTCCTGCAAAAAGGAATATGAATATACAAAGCGAATTCCTCCCCTTTTTCTATTTGATTTATTATTTTCTTATTTACCCTCTGTTTGTAATCATCTATAACAAAAGGAAGCGGAAATACCCTATACCAAATCTCGTCATTGCTGCGATTTATCTCTCCTACTGCTTTAACTAAATTCTTTTTTAAAATGTTAATATTCTTATTCATCTGCGCAAAAATAC
>CAZDWF010000308.1:0-1680 GCA_964508895.1 uncultured Bacteroidales bacterium | reverse complement strand
TGGAAAGCTGCCGGGCAGTTCGTGGATGGATCGTTCTGGAAGGGGATGCCGGATAAAGACGGACAGATCAAACCCTATGGGACGGTGACAGTGATAAGATAGATTATAGATCATAGACTATAATCTATAATCTAAACACTAATTCACTAACTTTGTATAAAACACCACATAATGCAAAAAGCTTTATTAAGCATTATTATTGTTTTATTGTCATTGTCTTCATTTGGACAATTTTACAGTTCAGGGCAGGATCCTTTTCGCATTAAATGGTATCAGATAAGGTCTGAAAATTTCAGGATCATTTACCCCAGGGAAAATAAAAAACAGGCTCAGGAATATGCTAACATCCTGGAAACTGTAAGGCCACATATTTGTAAACCATTAAATTTCTATCCAAAACTTATCCCTGTTGTTTTGCATGATTTCTCTGCAACTTCCAACGCATTTGTTGCATGGGCACCAAAACGTATGGAACTATATAATATCCCTTCCCAGGATTCTTATGCACAGAAATGGAAATTCCAATTGGCTTTACATGAATACAGACATGTTGTTCAGATCAATAAAGTAAATCAGGGATTTACAAAAGTACTATCATGGTTTTTCGGACAACAGATCACTGCCGGCATACTAGGACTTTATGTGCCATTCTGGTTTCTTGAAGGTGATGCAATTTGCTCAGAAACAGCACTTAGCAGCAGCGGGAGAGGAAGAGAGCCTTCCTTTGAAATGTTCCTGAGAGCACAGATACTTGAGAAAGGTATCTATTCATATGATAAAGCAATTTATGGATCTTATAAGGACAGGATCCCAAATCAATATGAATTAGGCTATTTTCTGGTAAATATGGGGCGTAGAAATTATGGTGATACAATTTGGGACCATACATTGAACTCTGTCGCACGCAGACCATATATGATTACACCTTTTTCCAGAGGAATACGAGATATATCAGGATATAAACGAGTTCCTTTTTATAAGAATACACTTGAAGAATTAAAAACATTATGGGATAAGCAAAATGATAAAATCAAAGTGTCAGCCATTGATACGTTAAGTGGGGGGAAAAACAACTATACTAACTACACTTTTGCTTTTAAAGGTGATACAAACAATATTGTTGCCTTAAAATCAAATATGATTGACATATTAAAATTTGTCAGTATTGACTCTGAACGCAATGAAAAAGTGATCTTTACTCCCGGACTTATATATTCAAATTTTGTTTCCTATAATTCAGGATTATTATGCTGGGCAGAAAAAGTTCCGGATGCCAGATGGAGCAATCAGGAATTGACAGCAATAAAAATTTATAATATTGAGGATAAAAAACTAAGTACTCTTTATCATAGATCACGATATTTTGCACCTGCGATATCACCTGATGGGAAAAAGATTGCAGTAGTGGAAGTAAATCCTAAATCTGAATATTTTCTTACTATCCTAAATACTAAAACAGGTGATATTATCAGACAAATCTCATTCCTTCAAAATGAATTCATTATGAATCCATCATGGGGGCCTGATAATAAAAACATTGTTGTAATATTGATTGGTGATCAAGGGAAAAGCCTGATGGAAGTTAATACCGTGACAAATAAAGCCAGAACATTGATAATGTCATCTTACACTGAATATTACAATCCTGTTTACTACAGAAACTATATCATTTTTGAAGGA
>CAZDWF010000307.1:0-1680 GCA_964508895.1 uncultured Bacteroidales bacterium | reverse complement strand
GACACAACACTGATACATTCAAATTCAGTCTTTTTCGCAGGAATAAGAGAAGAAAGATATAAAAGTATTGTTAAACGACTGGAAAGCAGTATTACTTACTTTTCTGTTACCTATAGCACTTGTAACACTTTTTGTATTTGCAATTCGCGGTAGTGGTGATATGAGTGAGATAGCTGTTGTTACAATTTTATATGCCGATGAAGATGAAAGCAAGTTTTCAGTCTCAATGATACAGGAACTTGATACCATACCCCATATTAACATGGTAAAGAGCAGCTATATAGAGGCACTATATCAAATTAAGGAAGGTGACGAGATAGCATTACTGCATATCAATAAAGGCTTCCAGGATTCATGTAATCATGGGAAGAAACTTCCTGTTACCATAATATATGATCAGGCGAGAAGAGCTGAATTGGGTTATGTATTAAATTATATTAACACTGAAATTGTAACAATATCTATTAACCCAAGGATCATTAATGACCTGAAAAGAAGTTTTAATAATAATTTCCAGGATGTTGAAGAAAGCATGAGAGAGGCAATCATTCAAAGTGTTGAAATGGAATTCAATGATAAGAAAAACCAATCTGATTTCATGCAGGATATGCAGGCAGAATACAAGGGACTTTTTATCAATGACAATAAGAATCTTGGTCTTATTCAGGCTGTTGCAGGAATAGCAGTTATAATGTTATTATTTTCTGTGACAGCCAGAGGAACATCCTTATTAACTGAAAAGCAATCCGGGACACTTAAGCGACTTTTAACATTACCTATATCACCTTATCAAATATTAACAGGAAAACTGATCTACAGTATAGTAATTTCTATGGTTCAGCTTTTCACAATGTTTGCTTTTGCAGGAGTAGTTTTTGGATTGAATTTAGGTTTAAACATTCCCGGAATGATACTGCTTATGTTTGCAACAGCATTTGCCTGCAGCAGTTTTGGAATATTTATTGCATCCATAAGCACAAGTCATAAGCAATCTGAGTTGATCGCCATTATAATTATATTGATAATGTCGACACTTGGAGGAAGCATGATACCATTATATATAATGCCGGAATTCATGTCGAAACTAGCTGTTTTCACAATCAATTATTGGTCGATACAAGGCTTTTATGATATTTTCTGGCGCCAGTTGCCAACAACAAGTATTATACTTGATTGCGGTATATTATTTGCAATAGGAGCGGTAATGATTATAATTTCATTATTCCTGTATAAATATAACCTCAGGAAACTGATCATTTAAGCATAAATCAATTTTATCTTAGAAATGTTAAACTAAAGAAATACCTTTGTAAAAGCATGCAGTTGAATAAATCATTAATAATACTCTTCTCATTAGCATTATTTATTCCTGAAATATTTTCTCAGGTAGCAGATCGCCCTTATTATCAAGGAACGAATTCCAGCTTACAAGCTCCGGGATATTATAATCCCTTTTATAATAATCCGATTGGCAGTAAAGAGAAACTTGACTTTAATTTTTCAGCTATGTCGTCATTCTCTTCATACAGCAATTTCGGCAGTGTATTTAGCAATACTTTTTCACCCTCATTAAATTATAAAGTTTCAAAGAAGTTCTCAGTACAGGGAGGAGTTAGTATAAGTTATAAGGTGCATAGTGAGGTTTAAATTTACTTTTTGGCACATCAATTTCCAGGATGA
>CAZDWF010000306.1:0-1699 GCA_964508895.1 uncultured Bacteroidales bacterium | reverse complement strand
CAATCTTCGAGCAGGTTTATGAAGCTTATCAGGAAAAATCAGATATCATTGGTGAAAGAGCAATGCCAGTTATTAAACAGGTATATGAAACACATACACAATATGAAAATATTGCCATTCCTATAACCGATGGAATTAAAACAATCAATGTAGTTGCCAACTTAAAGAGATCAATTGAAAATGGTGGCAAAGAAGTAAACCTCTCAATTGAAAAATCAATTGCACTTGCTATTATCGACGAATCATGGAAAGATCATCTCAGAGAAATGGATGATCTGAAACAATCGGTGCAGACAGCAACTTACGAACAAAAAGATCCCTTGTTGATCTATAAATTCGAATCCTTTGAACTCTTTAAAAGGATGATACAAAAGATCAACAAAGACGTATCTGCCTTCCTGATAAAAGGCAACCTTCCATTGCAGGATGCACAAAGTGTTCAGGAAGCCCAGGCTCCAAAGGGAATTGATCACAGGCAGGTGAAAGAAGAGAGGAAAGATTTGCTGGCCCAATCACATAGTGACACCCAGGCAGGTGTCAGGGAAGCAAAACCAGTTGTACGTACTGAGAAAAAAATAGGCAGAAATGAGAAGGTTAAAGTTCGATACAACAATGGGCAAATAGTTGAAAAGAAATATAAAATGATAGAAAATGACCTGAAGCGCGGGGAATGCCAGATTATGCAGTAAGAATTAAGAATTAAGGATTAAGGATTTAGAATTAATAATTTATTTACGATTTAACGATGAAGAAATTTACGATTTTATTACTATTGGCGATGTTTGCATTTACTGCTATCCAGGCACAAATAGCATATAGCCCGCTTGTTGATTCACTTATCAACCAGATCACAGAACAATCAATATCTGACCTTAACAGGAAGTTATCCGGAGAGATTGAAGTTAGCGTTGGAGGACAAGATTATTTTATTATCAGCCGGCATTCCAATTCACCTTATAACCCTATAGCAGCTGAATGGATCTTTGATCAGTTTGATGCATTAGGATTACAGGTTGAATACGACTATTTCAATGCAAATGGTGAAAATGTAGTTGCAACTATTCCAGGGAGCCTTTATCCTGATAAGCAATACATAATTTGCGGACATTACGATGACATGCCCTCTGGCAATAATTCACCCGGTGCTGATGATAATGCTTCAGGAGTCGTTGGCGTACTCGAAGCTGCAAGATTACTTGCTAATATGAATCCTCTTTACACTATAAAATTCATCGCTTTTGATGAAGAAGAACAGGGATTGATCGGAAGTTATCACTACGCTGCCCAGGCAAGTGGAAACGGAGATGATATTCTTGGTGTGCTGAACTTGGATATGATAGCTTACGATTCAGACAGTGACTATATGATGTCAATATCTGTAAATAATCAATCACTGGATTTTGCTGACTTTTTTATTGTTGCAATGGACATCTATGAACCCGATATGAATTATAATTACATTTCCACGACTGCTAGTGATCATTCACCCTTCTGGAATTACGGATACGATGCTATCCTTGCCATTGAAGACTGGGGAGATTTCAATGCATATTATCATACACCTCAGGATAAATTCGATAACATGAATATCCCGTTTTTCCTGAAGATGACAAAAGTTTCTGTGGCTACATTATCATCTCTAGCATTGGGATATACCATGAGCATGGATCATGAACCGCTTCCATCAAACAGCAATACT
>CAZDWF010000305.1:0-1710 GCA_964508895.1 uncultured Bacteroidales bacterium | reverse complement strand
GGTGTGCTGAGGATGTTTCCATTATCATCGAAAAGGTAGATCTTATTTGAATTTCCTGAAACAACTCCAATAATATTATCAGTGGGAGAAACAGGTATGATTACAGGTGATGAATGCATTTCCTGCTTGAATTCATGCTCCATAATAATATTCTTGAAGCGGTCAAATACTATTAATTTATTGTTGTCAAGGTAAATAAAATCTTTACCATCTTTTTTATTAAAATCTTCATAAAGGAAATAATGATCCTCAGAAAAATCTCCAAAGCTGGTTCGGCTAACATCACCCTTTTTCTTTATATATACCAGGTTGCCGTCTTTATCAGTAGTGATAATAATTCCCTTGCTTCTATTGGTCTGATTTTCATAGAAGACTGAATTATTACCTTTAACAAGGTCGCTTTTTAACATTATTCTTGACTTTCCTTTCCTGTCGTGAATCTTAACATGGCCTGTAATATCAGTGAATAATATGTAATCTTTTTCATTGGCGCGTATAAATAGTACTGGTTCTGTTACAGTATTATTGGCCAGTGGTTTTCTCCATCCATTTACAGGCATCCCGGTTTTTTTGAAATTATAGATCTTATTATCTTCAAGAGCTACCAGTATGCGATAGTCTTTATCATTATCATAATCAAAGACAGCAATACCGTTTGTGGCTTTTCTTGGAAGCCTGACAGGATAATCTACAACATCTCTCCCCAGAAGATCAATTAAATAGATATTGTTTTTTGTATTGAAAAGGTATTGTATCTTTCCATTCTTATAGTAATCAACAAGAAATACATCGCTGAGAACTTCTTCATCTAATTGCCGTTTCCACAGAATCTTGCCATTGTGATCGAGGAGGTACATTTGATTTTCGGTATCGAAGACAATTATCTTTAATGTATTCGTTCTATGATCTCGTACAAAATATGGTTTCCCTGCAATGTCATTTTCAAGGCTCACTTTCCATATTGAATAATCCTCCTGTATATATTCAGGATTATGCTTAATGTAAAGATTGGTGTAATACATTTTATTCAGATAGCTGAATTGCAATGCTATACCTTCGAAGTTTCTTATTTGAGATGAATTGTCATTAATGAATTTATAAATTTCAGGATTAACAACTGATTCAATAATCGGGTAAGAATTCAGGATGTTACAGTAGAATAAAAGATTTGAGCTCTCGGAAATATTATCAGCAAAGTTTTTATAGTTCACATTATTTCGAAGTGTTTTTCCAGAATAAAATGAACTGATATAATTTCCAAGGGCATTGGGATTGTTGGCAAAAATGTAGTAGTCGTCAATATTGAAATAATAAGCGTTTTGAATATTCTCGAAAACACTGCCAAATATCAATGGAATCAGTCCTTGAGCATTTATCCTTTTAATGGTAAAATCTTTAATCTGCTGCTTATATGATCTGTCTGAAATTCTTTTAAGGTTGTTCTCAGCCACTTCCCTGTTTCCAGCCTTGATAATGCAATATGAATTATTATTAATTTGTTGTGGCAGTGATGCGGAAATGGCCAATGCAACTTCACTTCCTATCCATGGCGACATAAGCGATACAACATCATGTCCGAATTTTCTCTGCAATTCCTGTCTCTTCTCTTCATATTTATTTATTCCATTGTGAGTTTTCAGGTTTTTATAAAGATTTTCATAAAACAGAGGGAAATTCTCTAAGCCGTATACAAAAAGTATATTAGTATTA
>CAZDWF010000304.1:0-1753 GCA_964508895.1 uncultured Bacteroidales bacterium | reverse complement strand
ATGCATGGATAAAGAACTTTGCTCCGTATTTTTCACAAATTGCTGAAGCTTGTTCGTAATATGAAGCAGAATATTGTTCTACGTACATAGGCGGATGAAACATTGAGTCGAGATTATCCATTGCCATAATAGCTTTAACTCCTCCCTTTACACACTGCTCTATCGCTTTTAGTTGACGTTCTTCGTGGATAGCCATTAAACGAGCTGCAACATCGGCATGCTCCATTAAAAAATAGACAGCATTGGCCGGCCCTAATGTAAGATGAAGCATTTTTAGTGGGCTATAAAAGTCTCCAACAACCAAAACACCATCTTCACCTGCTTTGGCTGATTCAATATCATATTTATGCTGGTTAAATTTCCAATTCCGTTTGTTGACAAATTCTTCAAATCGTTCTATCTCCGAATTGTAATCTTTAATGAGGAATTTATCTTGTACAACCGTCGATTCTTTGAATACATAACGCAAATCTTCACTTAGTTCACCCGATTGCATTTTATATGGGATGTGTGTAAATGTATCCTTCTCTTTTTTCTCCTTTTTCTTAATAATCAGCACCTCATCAAAATATTCCTCGCAAATACCACCGAACCAATATTCCGATTGTTCGCAGTAGCAATTCCTGGAGAAGATATCCAGCCCCAGGTATTTAATCAAATCGAGTTGCGTCTCGCAATGTTTTATCTCTTCGGGTAATATGTTGTGATTTTTATGATGTGCAAACCACTGCCAATAATTTGGAGCGTATACAAATCGGTCGGGAACTTTATTATTTAGAATATTTTTAATCATTTCCTTTCGCTTTGATTTACTACAGCCAGTTATAGTTATAATAATCAGATTACTTACAAATTGGATAAATCAGTGATTATTCCACGTATACCTAAACTGCTCATATAAAGAGAAAAGGCTAGAACAAGAGACAACAATACATTATTACACAGTATATTCTTATAGCCATTCATCAGCGACTTTTTATTGCTCAGATATAGTAATGAGATGATTGTAACCGGTAAAACTACCGCAGCGCAGGCTTGCGAAAGCATCATGACAAATATCGATTTAAATCCCAACATAACACCACCAATACTACAAACAGTAAGTACTAATATGACAATTCGATTGGTAGTACTTTGTGTATCAGGTTTAATGTTTTTATAGTCATTAAAAAGCCAAGGAATTACCAGAAGGTTGGGTAAATGTGATGACAGACCAGCAGACACTATTCCAACCACAAAAACCAAAAGCGCAGCTTTTCCGGCAATTGGTTCCATAAGCGGAATCATCTCTACCACGTGGTTCATGCTTAAGCCATTTTCGTGTAGCGTGGTTGCTGCGGTTATCATAACAGCCACGCTAATGAGAAACATCATACTGGCACTTACCAGCGCATCACGCCTTTGTATTTTTCTGTCGGCCATGGTCCAGCCGGTTTCTTTCACCATTTGTGTTCTTATAACAAAAACAAATACTGAAATTGTAGTACCTACCATCCCTGAGACAATAACTAAAGAACTGTTGTCGCTGCCTTCAGCAGTTTCGGGAATAGTTGGAATAAGTCCATTAAACAAGGTTTTTAAAGACGGGAAATTAATTAACATCGTAGATATAAAAGCAATTCCCATAACGGTTACCAGAATAGCCAATGCCTTTTCAAAAATGACGTAGTTGCCCCACCATATCAACAAATACAAAGCAAAACCAACTACTGCAGCGAAAATACCCGCTGAAATGTTTACTTCAGATACTGTT
>CAZDWF010000303.1:0-1757 GCA_964508895.1 uncultured Bacteroidales bacterium | reverse complement strand
TCAAACTTTTCAGCTATGAAAAAAATCATCGTATTATTTATTTTTATTGCATTATTGTCTGGCCAGGTATTTTCTCAACCATGGATGACTTATATTCCACAGGAAGAAAGAGGGTCTGCAAACTATTTCGACCATGAAAAAGCTTTTCATGAGTGGAAGAAAGACAATTCTCATATTAAATGGGAGAAACAATTTTACAGGATGGAGTACTTAATGAACGGACGTGTTGATGAAAATGGACATTTCCCCTCAAAGCTCTATTATGAAGAATCAAAACGTGTTATCCAGGACCGAAAGAATCGTGCTATGGATTACGGTTCATGGACTTGTATGGGTCCATTTTATGCACCAGCTGCTCAGGGTCAAAATCGCCCTGGAGGAACAGGTCGTATCGACTGTATCGCATTTCATCCCACCAATCCTGATAAAATATATGTAGGAAGCCCTACCGGTGGATTATGGTGGACAGACGACGGTGGTCTTAACTGGCTAACATCAACCGATAATCTTGCCACACTGGGTATTGCCGATATTAAAATTCATCCGGATAATCCTGATACTATTTATATAGTGACAGGTACAAGAGATACCTGGTGGGAGACTTATAGTGCCGGAATTCTGGTATCCTATGATGGTGGATTAACATGGCAGGAAACTGGATTGAATTATAATTATTCACAAGGCATGTTAGCTAACCAGCTAATAATCAACCCTTATAATCCCAGTGAGATGATAGTGGCTACATCAATTGGATTATATAAGTCTACAGATGCTGCTGATAACTGGAATCTGGTTTTCCCGGGATCTTTCAAAGACCTTAAATTTGCCCCTGGTGATTTCTCTACAATTTATGCTTCCACATTTAATATGTATGGTGGGGCCAATGTATTTATCTCCAGAGATGGGGGCAATACTTTTTCCAATGCAAGCAATTTGCTATTTAATCCCTCATATGTAAATCGTATTACGATAGAAACTACTCCTGCTGATCCGGATGTTGTATATCTTTTATGTTCTGAAGCATCTTCAAATGGGTTTTATGGCTTGTACAGATCAGATGATAAAGGTGTAAACTGGATACATTCATCAGCAGCTACTAATCTGAATCTATTGGGATGGGCTTTGAGTGGTATGGATAATGGTGGACAAGGGTTTTTCACCCTGGCATTGGAAGTGGATCCCCACAATGCCGATCACGTATACGTTGGGGGTGTAAATATATGGGAGTCAACTAATAGTGGAGCAAGCTGGACTATTAATGCGCACTGGTTAGGATATGGCAGCGCTGATTATGTTCATGCCGATATTCATGTATTGCAGTATAACTACCTGAATGATGTTTTATATACAGGAGTTGACGGCGGAGTTTATGAATTGCAGAGTAATGGTACAGAGTGGATAGATCTTAGTGATGGAATAGTAAATTACCAATTATACAAACTTGGCCTCTATGAGGGCGACGACCAGTTGGTGCTGGGAAGTCCGCAGGATAATGGCACCACCCTATTCGATAATGGGGAATTTACCGAATTATTACTCGCCGAAGCCTGCGATAATTTTATCGATTATACAAATCCTGATATAATGTATTACGGAGGTTATGGATCAGGATATCAAAGGTCTTTGAATGGAGGACAAACATGTGTTAATATATATCCTCCCGGAGCAAACCATATGTTTAATCCTCCCTTTATAATAAACCCAGTGAATCCAAAATCATTGTACTCAGCTTCAAATCAGGTTTACAGATCATATAA
>CAZDWF010000302.1:0-1785 GCA_964508895.1 uncultured Bacteroidales bacterium | reverse complement strand
ACAAAAACATTAGCTGCCGTCAAATAAAAAGAAATTTCATAAGGATTAACTTCGCCTAAAAAATAAACTTTATCTTCCAATATTAACTCGCCGGCTTTTTTCTTCAATTTCAATCTTACTGCCAGCTTTTCCAATTTATTTTTTAATTATAAAGGGTTACCTTTTGATGATTTTCAGTACTAATAATTACATGTCAGTAATTTTTTTTGCACTTACACTTAAAACTTATCAGGATGAAAATTGTATCAAGGAATCTAAAAAAATTAAACAGAACTTTCGCTACATTAAATAATTCAGAACTGTCAAGCATCTTTGGTGGAGATAATGGTAATCATTATGGACAAATAAACAATGGAAATAATGGTAACCATACAGGACAAGGAGAAGATGATGATGATGTATGGATGTAGTCTCACCATCGTATAATAACAGAAATTTAAAATAAGGTTAAAACAATTAGCCTAGAGTTTCATATATTTGTTATATGAATGCTCTGAAAAAAAGGGTTTTCTTAATTGTTATTACTATGCTGTGCATGTCCTTTGTGCATAGTGTAAATATTTATATTCCTGATGATTCCACAAAACAAATTGCTTCTGAATTAAACAAATTAGCACGTCAGGCTTATAATCATGGTGATTTTGACCTTTCCGAGGAATATTTCCTGAAATCAATAGAAACAGATCCTTACTTTCCTCCAACATATAACAATTTGGGGATCTTATTTAGATCTCAAGGAAAACTGGACAATGCGTTATATTATTTTAATGAAGCAGAAAAATTGCTTTCCAGGGATAATGGTAAGAATTTAATTCCCATTGCACAAGTATACATTAACAAAGGAATCCTTTTTAAAGATAAAGGTGATTATTTTCAATCATTGAAGTATTATAATAACGCCCTGAACATCTTACTTGATTATCAGGATGAGAGAGCAAAAAGGAATGTTGGACAGGCATATGTAAATCTTGGAATTGTTTATATGAAACAGGGTGATGTTTCAAAAGCCCTTGATGTTTTTCTGAAAAGTATTGATATAAAAAAGGAGGTAAGTCCTGATGACCTTCCAGCATCATATTCAAATTGTGCTGTAGCATATAAAAATCTAGGCTTGCTTGATCTTGCTGAAGAATATTATACTAAGTCAATTGATAGCAGAATAAAATATTTCGATTCTACCTATCATAAATTATCTGTAATCTATAAAAATCTCGGAATACTCAAAGTGCTTCAGGATGAAAAAGAACAAGCCTTTAAACTTTTTGATAAAGCACACTGGATAGTAAATGTGAATTTTGGCGAACACAGCCCCTCTCACGCTCCAATCTGGCTGGCTAAGGGTGATGTATATCTTGACGAAAAGGATAACTCCAGGGCTCTGGATTGCTATCATAAAGCCATGAATTTTCTGGTAGATGGATTTGATGAAACTGATGCATTCAAAGATCCTGATATTGAATTGTTAAATGCTGATGCAAGCCTTGTAGATATTATTTCAAAAAAGGCTTTGTCTGCATATAATGTTTATATGTTAGAGGACAATGATAATGTATTCCTGGAAGAGAGTCTTAAATTGCATGAATTGCTGATCTTACTCATTGAGAAGATACGATCAGGATACCTTGATGAGGAAAGCAAGATGCTAATGATCAAAAATACGCGCGATATCCTGAATCAGGCAATCAATGTAGCTTATAAGGCTTATGAAGAATCAAACGACAAGGATGTTTTTAATAAAACTCTGGGTTTTGCAGAGAAAAGTAAAGCTGCTTTATTATCTTCAGC
>CAZDWF010000301.1:0-1819 GCA_964508895.1 uncultured Bacteroidales bacterium | reverse complement strand
ATACAGGTCTGTATATTCTTGGTTTTAAGAAAAACAATTTCAACATATATAATATATAACTATAAGTTTGTTTCGGTGCAGAAATGAAAAGCCTACCCAATAGGGTAGGCTTATTTATTTTTATTGGTCTAATATTAATCTAACTTAATTTTAAAATTTTAAGTATTAATATCCTCTAAATTCTACATAAATGAATAAGCAATTTCGGACACAACTTTTTCAGCTTTGTGATAAGCATTTTCTAATGACGTTATATGCCGGTGATCGCCAAACTCCTGATACTCAGAAGTAATTTCATAAATTTTTTCTACGCCTAAATATTTGCTAAGTGTACCAATGTGGGGTACAAGATGACTCATATCATGCCGAATCCCATCTTTCTCAAACCCAAATTCACCGCTGGAAGTGATAATAATTAAAATTTTTCCAGCTAAAAGAGGCTGTAAGGGAAAGTCTCCACGAGCTAGGTCAAAATCAAAGGTTTTATTGATACGAATAATTTGATCAAACCATGCTTTAAGCTGAGCAGGCATGCCGTAATTGTACATAGGTGAAGAAATTACAAGAATATCTGAGCTCGAAACTTCTGCTATTAATTGATCTGATATAGATAAAACATCGTATTCAGCTTGTGTTCATTTAGTTTCAGGAGTAAATACAGCAGCGATCCATTCTTGAGTAATAAAGGGTGGAGGATTCATTCCCACATCACGATAAATATACTCATCTATAGGTAGCTGTTTTCTCCATGAATTAATCAATCGAGTAGCAATATTTTTAGAAATTGAATTATGATTTGGATTAGGGTTAATCGCAGCTCTTACACTAGCGTCTATATGTAATATTTTACTCATCGTTAGTTCCATAAAAGATTAAGATTTAATTTATTTTGAGTTTTAAAAGACAAGTAGACAAATGAGAAAATTATATTTATAGATGAGTTTAATTCATCTATAAGTATTATTAGGAGAAAGCATGCAAGTTTCTTTGCAAGCGCTTAAAGCATTTGAAGCAGCAGCTCGATTAGGTAGTTTTAAGTTGGCCGCTGAAGAACTTTCGCTTACACCAACTGCAATTTCGCATCATGTTACGAATCTAGAAAGCAGATTAAATGTTGACTTATTTCACCGACAAGTAAGAAAAATAACGCTTACAACGACAGGGGAAAGGCTGGCTGGAGCAATTTCTGAAGGGTTTCGTAAAATTGAAGATGCCTTAGATGAAATAACGGTAAATGGAAACGTAGTGAAAGTGGCAAGTACCTCTTCACTAGCTGCAATGGTATTAATTCCTTCAATAAATGAATTTTATCAATTGCATCCCGATATCTCAGTTGAATTTTCTACAGGTGAAGCTTTAGACAATCATTTATATACCTTACCTATCCGATATGGCGAGATATCTTTAGTCAAGTCTCAAGATATTGTTAAATATGATTCTTTTAATTTATTTGGTTCATCCAAATTTGATTCACTTAAATGCCCTAGTGAGCCAATAACTTTATTTACGACAGAATGGAAAAATAAGGCGTTACCAAACCCACCACTAGAGGCATGGCTTGAGGAAAATGAATGGAGCCAAAATAGGGTTATAATTAAGAAATTTGATCAGGAAATTTTTGGAATACACGAGGCTTTATCTGCCAATGGATTAGTATTTTGCTCTGCCACACTGGCTCATAGGTTTGTTAAAGCGAATCTTTTACAAGAGTTTGAAACTAAACCAATTCAATCAAAGCTATGTTACTACATACCAAATAAGGAACATTTTCAAACGGATCAGCTTGCTCCGCATCGTCAGGATAGTTTGGACGAGCAAT
>CAZDWF010000300.1:0-1827 GCA_964508895.1 uncultured Bacteroidales bacterium | reverse complement strand
GTCCTGTCTTTGAGAAAGCCGGGCTTGATTGAAAATATCATCAACCGAGGAACCAAGGAGGTCTTACGTGATTTGGAGACTGTTACCGATCCTGCTAATTAGTGGTTGTAGTATTTTTGAGCGAACAGTTGTAGTCGCGGGTTGCGAGTATTTTGGATCCATTGGATCTGTGAATTCTTGTAGAACACCACAAGATGAATATCAAAAAAGCAATTGTAAATAAAAGCGCACCAATGCCGACCATGTTTCGACCTCCAATTCTCTTCTAATGAACAGATGTAAAGGAACGTATTTCATAAAAAAACAGCCCCGTTATCTGCGGGGTTGTTAGTTTGCTTGTAATATTTTATTTTCTAGCCATAACTAACATCCCCGATCATATCATCGTTCTTCTTATTATCCACGTTATAGATTGGGGAATATGTTAGTTTCATATATGTTTTATATCCTTACTAAGGATATTCTTATGTGAGTTTTTCGTCAAGTGGATAAGTCACAGGCCAAATTTGCTTTTACAAACCATTGTTGCATCTCCATGTCCTGGGGCATTCGCGCAGTAGAGAGGGCTATGCTCTCTTAGGCAGTCGGAATCTGGAGTTGGCCCTAGCCAGACTTTCTCGCATCTATACTTGGGGCAGCCATGTCCTGCATAATAGATTTTTTCACATGACATGAAAAGTGTGAGCGGATTGAGTGCGCGCGCAGTTATAAATGTGAAAGTAGATACTAATCCGAGCAAGATGAGAATTACTATTAACAATATAAATGCATTTTTTCCGGCGCTGGTATTATTTTTCTGATAATATGAGTTATTCATTTTTTTGAGTTGTTTGTGCTTTATTGTATTTAATTAAATAAAAACAATCACCCGATAGGCGATTATTTTTATTGGTCTTTATTCCTCATTTTCTCTGTAGGCTTCTTCAACTTTCAAAAAGTATTCTCTTATTTTGTCTGCAAGTCCTGGGTCATCTAACCGCTTATCAAACCCCCCAACACCACCCGAAGGCTTTCCTTTCCTGTCTCGAGAGCTCATTTTATCAAAGTATCGACTTGCTCGGTCTTGGTCTGTCCAAAATTCTCCTCGATCTAGCTGCTGACGTGAAGGCTGCATATTGATAAGCTCCATAATGGCCTGCTTATCATTTTCACTTGCCCCTTCTATTGCTTCAAGCAACTCATCTTCAGCGGTTCGTAATTCATTGTCAAGTCCTCCTTCTGCCCGAGTCTCTGCCTCGGGAGCAAATGTTGCTCGTTCACTCATATTATTCGTTATTAATTATTTAAAGACACTGTCGTGTGCTTATTATACAAAAAGTATTAATTTTAGTAAATGTCTGATGAAAGGGAGCCAGGTGGACAGGCTAGGAAGAAGAATGGGTTTTCTTTCTACTTTTTATCACGCCAATAACACCGAGAATAACTATTATAACCCCGATCAACTGACCTCCAGGGCTATCATCAATTTCAGCATATATAAACATCAGCACTCCCAACAATATTGCAAGAATTGATAATATTATTCTTCTTTTATTCATATTTTGTATTATATCAAAAATTGCATATTCGGGCGATTGTGAAAAGTGGTCTATGTTAATTAATTTTAATTATTTCACAGCTAATATTTTTTCCTTGGATTGTTATTGTTGTTTTTTCGTTAACGCACATTCCCACAAGGGCAGATCCGATGGGTGAGTTATGAGAAATGACTCCTCTGGCGGGGTTTGATTCGGTAGATCCGAGAATTGTGAAGATTTTTTTCTTCCCATCTAGTAGTACGGTGATATTGCTACCGAGTTCAACTCTTCCTTCTTGTTTTGATTTTAT
>CAZDWF010000299.1:0-1842 GCA_964508895.1 uncultured Bacteroidales bacterium | reverse complement strand
AAAAAAGCCACTTCATCAAGACTTAAAAACTATTTTCTGGATAGATTAATTGAAAGTAAAGAAGATGATGAGATTGAACTGATAAAGAATTTTTTCCCTATTACAGTAGATTCTGACAAAGAAGATCATGATTTTTTAAGATCCAGGTGTATACCGATAGAACAATTTATTTGTGTGAGTAGAAAAATACCCAAACCGCACACACTTAATTTTATCAAAGATTGGCTAAAGATAAAGTTGCCCGATACTAATGAATTGGTCGAGTTTTATTACAAGCACTCTCAGGAAGCCACCCTGGAAATTCAACAGTCGCAGGGAAAAGATAGTAAAAAAGAAAATCATGAAATTGTAGATAGGAAGAATAAAAAGACAGAAGGAAATAAATATTCAGAAAAGAAAAGGCAAGTAGAATTTAAAGAATCATCAAAAAATACAAAGGGGAAGTACAAAGCAAAGAAAGTAAATAATATTACCTGGAAAAACCCTATTAAACCAGAAAAATTAGATTCAAAAACACCAATACCCATCAAAGGACTTAATCAAGATACAATTATTGAGAGTAATGAAATTGTTTCTTTGATGATGACATATAATTATCTAAAGAAGAAGTTTCCAGATGAAGACCGCCTGAGAAATTGGACGAAAGAACTTACACATATTCAAAATCCTCACAGTAGATCTGACAAACCATTTTTGCTTCACGTAGATAAGATTGTTGCCGTTGTCGGTGCCGGAATGTCACTGGAAGCCGGTTTACCCTTGGCACAGGATGCCATAGACATGATAAAAAGTGAGCTAATAGAAAAGGGAATAGTAACCGAAAAAATATTGGAAGATAAGATCAAAAGAGAAAGAGATCTGCGAGAAACAGATCCTGAGAAGGACACAGATTTTGAGACATTCATGGAAGCTTTAGACGATATTCCGGAATCCAGAGAGTTATTAATTAAATTATACAGTCCGCGATACAATCCAAACCTAAGCTGTGAAATACTGGCTCACCTGTTAAAACATAAAGTAATTGATGTGGTCATTAATTTCAATTTTGATGAACTTTTAGACCAGGCCATTGAAGATGAATTTGTTCAGGAAGAATACCTCAGGATTATTGCAGGAAATGACCTGCATGAATATGAAAAGACTGTTAATGCTAATAACGAAAGAAAACCTATTTATATCAAACCACACGGAACAATAAGCGATAGTGAATCCTTGAAAATCACCCGACGTGAATATATAGAACTGGTGGGAAAGAAAGTAATGAATATCATTGAGGATTGTATTTGTGGTAATACGCTCTTTCTTTTCATAGGATACAATATGCAAAGCCCGGAATTCAATAAAGTATTAGAGAAGAAGCTTAATGAGAAATTAGAAAGAAAAGCGAATAGATTAGAATCAGATGTCGGTGATGATAAGTATCACTCAGCTCCAAGATATCATTTTGCTTACATTAATTCCCATATCCCCGTACCAGAGCTAAATATAAATAGCCATGAAAAAAAGTTAAATACTTTGCCAACATACCCACCACGACTTCTTAGTATCAAAACTAAACATAGATTCGAGACGGGTGAAGACCTGATAAAGAAGCTGGAGTTATTTGATATTAGAAGAGAAGTGAAAGATGAAATTATTTCTGATATCCATGCCAACCATAAAATTAATCTTCGTTTAATCAGAAGCTATTTGGAAAAAGAATGTATCCTGCCAAAGAAGATGTCTGTAAATGAAAAGAACAGTATCATAAGAGCCATAAGAACAATAGATTATAAATTGCATAATGAGAAAATAAATAAGAAGAGAAAAATAACAGAAAAGGAATTGGATTATAATCTTCAA
>CAZDWF010000298.1:0-1854 GCA_964508895.1 uncultured Bacteroidales bacterium | reverse complement strand
TAGATTCAGATTTAAGAGGGAATCTGTAAGAGAACATCTGATGCTTGTCCAGGTAAGTGAACGGATATATAGACCGTTCAACAAAAAAACAGGAAGGTTTCACAACCTTGAGCTTGGGATTGATGAGGTGATGTAATGTACTCTCTAATCATACCGCCGGAGATTGTTGCAGAGCTCTACCCTATCAGAGAAAAGACAGGAAAAAGCATCCGCATGCAGATATTGGAAGCAGTAAAGGCGGCAATAGAACGGTTCAGGAAGATGGAAGAGCAAGTAGGTTTTTACAGGAGGTAAGAAGCGTGGTGCAGCCTGAAAAAGCATTTCGATAATGCTATTGAAGTGCATTATAGATTTGTTAATGAGAAAGCTTAGCTAGTTCATCATATCTTTTTCTTTTTAGTTTTTTTCCTTCTTCCCTTTAGTCTCTCAGCCAGTTTAGGGTGCACAAAGTATAGTATTTCTTTTCTCAATTTTTCATATTCTGAATTGCTCTCATATTCCTCGTCTGCAAACTTCCGTATCGTTTCCATCATTTCTCTTAGGTTACTATCTTTAACTAATTTGGATGATTGTAGTTCCTTTAATTTTCTTACAATAAGGGGCCTATATTCTCTATGTGTCGAGTCTGCTATTTTTCCACAAGCTTTGATGAATTGTTCTGCAATAGAAGATGTTATCTCTGGCGTAATTTTTCTTACAACCGATGCTGTATATGCTCGTGCTTTAAAAGAAGGCGTTGAACAAGTCAATTCTTCAATCACATCAATCAAATACACGTACTGGTCTTCATTAATGAAATCAAAATAGGTGTCAAACCATTTCATTGGTTTAACTGTACCTTCCCATGATCGATCTTGCTGCCAACGGTCATAAATATACTCTATAACAAGCTTTCTGATATTTTCAGATACAAATTGCTTAATAAACTTGAGCTTGTGATCAAGCAGATTATCAATTTCGGAAGGAGCATTGCCCATGATTGTTTCGTAGACAAGCATATCTTCCTTCGAAGATTCATCCGGTGTGCTTTTGCTTAGTTTCTTTTGTAGCCTCTTAGGCCCTATCCCCGATTTAAGAATCAGCTCACAAACATTTTCTTGACCAAGTATTTTTATGTGTTGGTATTGGCCAGCTATTTTATTAAATTCTAAATCAGCATCATTGGTGAGCCTTTTTGAATTCATGAAAACCGCATAATGTGGCATTTGGTCATAGCCTCCCGATTTAGCTGGAAATGGAACTTTCAGGGCCCTTATTGTTTGGGAACTGAATTTCTCTACATTTCTGGTCGTAACTTTCTCTGATTTAGCCTGAACAACTATATATTCATTGTCATAATACATTGGCACATGGCGATAGAATATTAGGTCTTTTCCATGCTCTCCTGAAGTATGGTCAACTTTGCGGTATAAATAGAATCCATGTGAAGAAAAATAGGGAATTACAAATTCATCAATGAATTTTTCTTCTTTGACGGATTCTAAATATTCTGTAACAATTTTCCGATTTTCCGGCGAGTTTAGAATCATAACATCTTCCTATTGCTTTAGGGTGGGCAATTTCGCTCTATCTGGGACCTCCTCCATTAAAGAACGTAATTTTGAAATTCCTATATTTCGCTGTCCATTCTTCTGAATCTTCCCTGCTTGTGCCCACGGTTGCTTGCCAGGCCCATTATAGACCTCTTCAGCTGTTCCATCCTCCTTAAGCAATAAAACTATCAAATGTTCAGGCTCACTTCTGAGCCCGACAGATTTCCTCTGCGTGGTCTTTATCTCTACGAGAGTTCCATTAGAAGCTCTGGCATCGTGTCCTTCAGTAGAGCTTTCAAGTAACTCAAGGCCATATCTGTGA
>CAZDWF010000297.1:0-1860 GCA_964508895.1 uncultured Bacteroidales bacterium | reverse complement strand
ATCCCAAGATTGTAGGAATGTTTTTCAAAAGGGATCCCAATAAAGGATTCTTCAATTTCTATTGGAAAACTATACTCAGTGGCATAAGATTTACAGCCCTTCCCGGAAATCAGATAAAGGCCCAGGATGAGATCCTGCCACCAAAAACAAGGAGGGAGAAAAGGGAAGCCAAGAAGGAGGCAAGGAAGGAAGAGAGGGAGCTTAAGAGAATTAAGAAATAAGCTCTTGGGTAATCTCCTGATTTAGCATTGGGTTATTGATGGTGGTTTTGTGATGCAACCAATTCTTATAATAAGTTGTCTGTTATGTTAGTACAAACTAAGAGTCATGAATTATAGATCTACAATCTCCCTGGTAATTTTCTGTTTGTTTTTATTGGCAGAATTGTCCCATTGCCAAACAACCATTGTCATTAAACCTGATGGAAGCGGTGATTATCCTACTATCCAGGATGGCATAGAGGCGGCTAGTGAGGGTGATACTGTTGCATTGACTGATGGGATCTTCAGCGGTCCGAAAAATGATAATTTAATAGTGATCGGCAAGGCTATTACAATTAAGTCATTATCGGGCAATGCTGAGGATTGCATTATTAAACCCGGACATCAGCAGGACACTGTCAAAAGAGGCTTTTGCCTTGATTACCTTGAAGGTCCGAACACTGTGATACGTGACCTTACCATTGACCAGGCAATTGCACTTCAGGGCTGACCGATGTGTCACGGGGGCGGTATCTATGTAGGTCCCGGCTCCAGGCCAAGTATCATAAATGTGATCATCTATAATTGTGACGCCTACTATGGAGCCGGGATATATTGTGCTGATAGTTCAGCTCCATACATTGCTGATTGTCAGTTTATATACAATACTGCTATTTACAGGGGCGGGGCCATCTATGCGGCTCAAGAAGCTTCCCCCCAAATTGAAAATTGTCTTTTCATAGAAAATGTTGCCATGGAGCTGGGAGGGGCTGCGCTATTTTACAGAGCAGGAAGAATAAATCTGGAAAGATGTCTTTTTGACGGTAACAGAGGCCCTGTAGGTTGTGCTATTGTAATGTATTCTACGAGGGTGAAAGCTGTTAATTGCACATTTGTAAATAATACAGGTGAGGATGCTGTCATTTTTGTTTCGATTGCCGATTTATCTGATAATATGACAAACTTACATATTGAAAACAGTATTCTCAGCTACAATGATGTACCTATGGTAATATCTACCTATACTACAGATACTACAGTTACTCTGTTGACCTATACGGATATCTCGAATAATACCGGTGGTGATTGGACCGGTTTGATACAGGGACAGCTGGGGCTATATGGGAATATTTGTGAAGATCCACTTTATGTTGATATTTCTCAAAAGAATTACCATCTTTCCGAAGATTCTCCATGTATTGATGCAGGTAACCCGAATTCGCCTTTGGATCCGGATTCAACAATAGCAGATATGGGTGTATATTATTATCATCAAACTACTACAGGTATTAATTATAATCAGAGTAGTAATACAGAAGTAAAAGCTTTTCCTAACCCGTTCAATGATCATGTAACATTCTCAATTCCCTCAGAGAAGCCATCCCAGATTAGTGTTTCTATCTTCGGTTTGAAAGGTGAGCATATACATACAATTATAAGTGAAAAAGTAGAAATGGAATATACCCTGCAATGGCACCCTGAAAATTTGCCACCAGGTATATATGTTTATCATATCCGTACTGAAAATTGTGAAGCAAGCGGCAAGATAATAAAAGGCATTTAAGCTATTCTTTATACACCATCACCTCATTACCTAAAATGATAATTATACAACGTATTCCCTGAACCGGCGATCAGGTTCAGTTGCCCGTCGTTCAGC
>CAZDWF010000296.1:0-1862 GCA_964508895.1 uncultured Bacteroidales bacterium | reverse complement strand
TTTTTGGTTTTTAAAAGCATTTGGAAAATCAGCATGTGTATGTTTAAGGTACGAGTATGCAGGATTAAAGGGTAGTGCCTTCGGATAATTCACAGAAGTAGAAATGCCTCCCTCTGATAAATGTTGGTAAAGCTCATCCCGCTTTGTCGTACGAATAACAAAGAGATGATATACATGTGTTCTCTCCTCTGCAATGGTAGGCAACATTATTTCTTCGATGTTATTTAACTCTTGAATGTATAAAGATGCAATACGCTGTCGTCTCCTCGTCCAATCTTGGAGATAGGGAAGTTTAACTGAGAGAATAGCTGCTTGTAAGCCATCCATACGGCTGTTAATTCCTTCAATCAGATGTTCACCTTTGCCTCCATGTCTTGCATACAGCTTGCACCAATTTGCTAAAGCACTATCATTTGTCACTAGACATCCAGCATCTCCCATTGCTCCCAGATTCTTCCCTGGGTAAAAAGAAAATGTAGCTATATCCCCAATAGTTCCAACCCTCCTATTCTCGTACTCTGCTAGATGGGCCTGTGCACAATCTTCAATCACCCAAAGCCCATATTTTTTAGCTATTTCAAGAATTCGTCCCATGTCAGCTGGCTGGCCGAAAAGGTGCACAGGTATAATACCGACAGTTTTGGGGGTTATTTTTTCCTCAATCTGATTAGGATTGATAGTAAATGTTTCATCTGTATCAACAAAAACAACCTTCCCTCCTGCTTGAGTGATGGTCTGAGAGGTGGAAATCCAAGAGTGGGCTGTGGTAATCACTTCATCACCTTGTTGTAGCTCCAGACACTTTATTGCTATATAAAGGGCATCTGTGCCATTTGCACAAGAAACACAGTTCTCAACACCAATCTCTTTTGCGAAACTCTTTTCAAATTCATCAACATATTGACCTCTAATAAAGGCTGAATCTGTAATGACTGAACTAATTGCTTGATCAATATCTTTCTTTATACTTTGATATTGAGTATAAAGATCGTTAAAAGGAATTTTCATCTTTAATTCTATCTTTTGAAATCATCTAATTATTTTCCAAATTTAACCTTACAATAACCGTCAACCCTTTAGTGGTGCCAAGTTAATATCGGGGAAAAGACCTTCTTAACTATAAAACTGGCATCCGTTTTTTGCATTCAGACTTTTCTAAGTATCTTGGCAGGGTTTCCTGCATAAACACCTGATTTTTCTATGTCTTTCGTCACAACAGAACCTGCGCCAATTACAACATCATCACAAATATTGACAGGCAATATTGTAGCGTTAGAGCCTATCGAAACCCGATTTCCAATGATGGTATTTTTCCATAAATCACGATCACCATGCGCTGGCCCACCAATTTTAAATGTATCATTAATAAACATAACGCCGTGAGCTATTGTACAGTCTTTGCCAATTTTAACTAATTCACAAACAAAACTATGGGACTGTATTTTGCTTCGTTCATCAATAATCACACCTTTTTGAATTTCCACAAAAGGACCAATAAAGCAGTCGTCATTGATTGTACATTCATAGAGATTAACTGGGTAAACCACCTTAACATTTCGTCCAAATTTCACATTTCTAATTAAAGCTTTTGAAAGGATTGGTTCCATTAGATTATTTCTTTGGCTGAGTCATAAATTTTGCTTATAATTTCAACACTTTTCATACCTTCAAAAGCGCTAGCTGAAATAACGCCTCCATTATTAATTACATCTATTAAATTTTCATAAACCTTATCATGGTTTGACATTGATCCTTGATAATCGCCATAGTTATTAGCAATATTACCAACTGGCAGGTCTTTAAACTCAAAACCCTCAATTTTCTGATACTCCAATTCATTTAGGTACTGTCCACCAATCTTG
>CAZDWF010000295.1:0-1888 GCA_964508895.1 uncultured Bacteroidales bacterium | reverse complement strand
AGCAGCAGCCCGCTGGCAACTTGCATAGGCATGGTCGCAACGATGAAACATCTCATCCCCTCGTCCCCCACTGATGTTTTTGGGTTAAGCCAATTCTTTTGGAGCCTGCTAGCCCAGAAATATATCAGAAAACAAAGGAACAAATTATTTATCTTTTTATTAATACTTAGATCAAGTAGAATTATTATTTAGAATGAGAAAATATAAACAAGTAATAGTGAGCTCCTTATTAGCAATAATGTTATTCATTTCAAATTGCTCGATTGCTCAACGCAATCAGAAAAATAATAAGAATAAGAGTATAATAAGTTTCTATAACCTCGAAAATCTTTTTGATGCTTTTGATGATAGTTTAACTAATGATAATGATTTTACTCCTACAGGATATAAAGCATGGAACTCTGGCAGGTTGAATTCAAAAATAATTAAGCTGGCTAAAATAATAATTGCAATGGGAGAATTCGGTCCTCCTGATATATTGGGTATCTGTGAAGTTGAAAATTCTTTTGTGATAAGGCAGCTCCTGGAAAAAAGTCCGCTGAAGAACTGGGACCTTAGTTTCATACATGAAGATTCAAAGGACAGGAGAGGGATTGATGTTGCACTGATTTACAATCCGTCATCATTTGAACCCTTGAATTATAAATATCAAAAGATAGATTTTAATGATACATCTACAATCTCAAGAGATATATTGCTTGTAAAAGGTGTGCTTAATTTATCAGATACGATTCATTTGTTTATAAATCATTGGCCTTCACGTTATGGGGGATATATGAATTCTGAATGGAAGAGATTATGTGCGGCAAATTGTATGAAAGCGATGATAGATTCCATTTCAAAAATTGAAGATAATCCGGGGATTATTATTAGCGGTGATTTTAATGATGATCCTGAATCCCCATCAATGAAGGTCCTTGTTAATAATAATTATTGGGATAAAATAGGCAATAAGCTAAATTTGATTAATTTAAGGCCTTGTAATGAGAACTTAAACAAAGTATTTGGTACAATAAAATATAACTCATCATGGCATACATTTGATCAATTTGTTGTCAGTGAGAATTTTGTAAAATCAAAATCTGGCTCAATGCTGGAATGCAAGTGTATGAATATTTTTGTAAATGATTATTTAATTCAGCCTGATAAAAGGTTTGGAGGGTTTAAACTTATCAGAACCTTTGAGGGAGCAAGATACCTTAATGGCTTCAGTGATCATTTACCAGTTAGTATTTCAATAATTTATGAAGAATAAAAAGACGCCACAATCTTCTTCTAATTCATTAAATAATCATCTCTATAGTAAAAAGAGCATATTATTAATTATAGCTACCCTGATTTCCCTTGCATTATTCCTGTTTATATCAAACATGTTTTTAAAGAATTATGTAATTGGAAAAATATTATCGGAACTGGTATTGATTGAATCGGATGGTAAATATTCACTTGAAATAAATGATGTTGATTATGATCTGATAACATCAGATCTAAAACTTCATGAATTTAATTTTCAGCCAATACTTGACGATAGCGATTCTGCTGGTTCAACTTTTCATTTTGGAATATTTGCCAATGTAATCGAGTTTGATGGTTTTAATTTCTTTGAGCTGGTATATGCTCAGAAAATAGATTTCAGAAAGATATTCCTGGAAAAGCCTGAAATTATCTTAAAAGGAGATCTTCCCAAAAACAGATCAAACATTGATACTTCTTCCAACTCAGGTTTAAGTGATATTCTGATGAAAATATTACAGAAGGGTATGGTTAGAGAGTTTGTAATTGAAATGGGAGAATATCATATGATGGAAATGGAACACCCTAATACAGAAATATTGGGAATCGGGGAGTTTGATATTAAAATCCAGGACTTTGAAATAGAACATCTTTT
>CAZDWF010000294.1:0-1897 GCA_964508895.1 uncultured Bacteroidales bacterium | reverse complement strand
TTTATTGTCTATATTATTACCAGGATATTGTATTGCTCAAACAAACAACCCAAATTGGATATTCTATTGTGATTTTGAAAATCCCGCGAATATTTGGGATGACTATGATGGCAATCCTGACTATGATAATCGACGGATTTTATCTCCGGGTCCTGATGGACAATCTGGAAACCATGTCTTTAGGGTTACAGTTCCTGAAGGAGAAAGAGGAGTGTATGATCTCACAAAAATCCTTCCTGACAATTATGATGAATTATACGCCCGTTGGTACATAAAATATGAGCCTGGATTCAATTTTAATGCACCTAATCATGGTGGTGGCTTACATGCCGGAGATCGATCACTTTTAGGTAGATCAGATTTTCGACCATCGGGTACTAATTGGTTCTCAGCTTGGGTTGATTATCGAAATTCCTATCCTCACACACCTTTTTTATACACATATTACCCAGGAATGTATCAAGATTGTTCAGATCCAAATGGTGCTTGCTGGGGAGACTCGTATCCATGTGTTTATGATTATCCTGATTCAGGTAGATATTGCACAAAAAATAATCATCTTCCAGATAAACCGCTTATAAGTTTACAAGAAGATAAGTGGTACTGCATAGAAATGATGGTTAATGCAGGTTCACCTTCACCAGATGGAACCAATGCTGATGGTAAGATGGAGCTTTGGGTAGATGGCCAGTCGGTTGGTTTTTGGGATGATATATGGTTCCGAACCACTTCTAATTTAAAGATTAATATATTATGGCTGAGCTTATTTCATCATGATGGTACCCATAGTACCGCTGGAATTCTCTACGACGAAGTTGTTGTTAGCACAGAGCGAATAGGATTAATTGAAACAGTTCCACCTGCAAGGCCAACAAACGTAGAAATATTACCATTTATATCTGTAATAAATATGAAAAATTCTGACGCGCCCATTAAATTACCCAAATTTAATTCTATTTCTATCTGCTCATTGCTCCATGACAAAGCTGGAACTGTTACTAGTTTTTTACAGTTTTCGTAAATAGCATTATCTCCAATTTCCACACGCACTTGTGCATTGTCTCCAACAGCTACATATACGTCATCAAACATTGGATGACAATTTGAAGTAGTCCGGCCATAACCATTTACATGTATTCTTTCAAATAAACCACCATCATCTAGTATTGTAGCCGAATTGTCATTCTCCCTTTGTATAGGTCCATCAACATCCAGTTCCCAAAAATTGCAAATACCATCAGAGTTATATCCACCATAAATATAAACCCATAGCTTTTTCCATACACCCTTTTGGAAGTTAACAGTTGTATAATTTGTATATGGAGCGTCATTACCATCAAAAAGTTTAGTGCCTTCCAAAAAAACCGGGACAATTAAATCGTCATCGGTTGTACCGGCACCTTGAATCCACATCTGTTTCCAGTTAATTCTATCAGAACTCAATTCTCCAGGATAATTATTATCTGAAGGTAGAAACAACCACCAAGATATGAATACTTTTCGTGTGCCTGATGGTAATAATACCTCAACCAGGTTTCTCCAGGATGAACTCATATCTGCACTAAATGCTTGTGATCCCGATACTGAACTATAGTCTGTGTAAAAAACAGTTCCTTCTGTAGCACTCCATTCACCAATTCGAGCAGAATTTGACCCTGTCTCAATGGATTCGTTAGGTGTACCATTTTCAAAATCATCAAATAATATTAATTGCGGACCATTACCAAAATTAGAGCCATGAATTCGTATATTACTATAATTAATAAAACTACCATCTCTGATATAATCTCCTTCCAGATGGGTAATTTCAGGTTGGGCATATAGTAAACTGGATATTAGAAATAATATCCGAAAAACATACTTTGAAAGGTTCATTTTATAGTCCTCAAAAATAAAA
>CAZDWF010000293.1:0-1915 GCA_964508895.1 uncultured Bacteroidales bacterium | reverse complement strand
ACTCTTTTCTATAGCTTTTAAGAGTGATATCACTTAATGCTTCCGTTCCAAACTCAATATGGGTTAAGCCTGATCTTTTATATAGTTGTAATAAATCCTTATTCAGGTTTTTCAGTGTAAAATAAGCTCCCCACTTAATGTTAACATTGTTACGGATCATTCTTTCAGCAAACTGAATATTAAATTCATTGCTTATATTAAAAACACTATCTGTAAAGAAAACATAATCGATATTTTTCTCATCTGATAAGTGTTTTAAAGAATCTACTGTTTTTTCAGGATCCAGGGTTCTTACTATACTACCCTCAATCAAAGGATAAGTACAATATATACAGCGAAAGGGGCAACCTCTTTTAGTTTGTATATTAAGCATACCGCTGTGTTGCCAGTAGTAGTCTAGTAAGGAATCTTCGAATTCAAGATCCGGCTGACTGAAATAATTCTTTCTTTTATTGACTATTACTTTTTCGCCATTTTTATAGACCAATCCGTCTATTGCTTTTGTATCTCTCTTTTCCTGCAGGCAATTTATCAGTTCAACAAGGCTCTTCTCACCTTCTCCAACCACAGCAAAATCAGGATCTAATTTCTGAAAGATAAGTTCAGGGAATACTGAGAAAGCCGAACCACCAATTACCACTTTAGCTTCTGAATTTGATCTGATCGTATTTATAATCTCAATATATCCTGAAAAAAAACTTTTAGAATCAGTTGAATCAACATTATCAATATTTCTCAGTGATATTCCAATCAGATCAGGCATAAATGAATTTATTTCCTTTGCAAGCTCTTCAGGTGAGCTAAGGTTCATATCCAGGATGCGTGTTTGGTAATCAGGAAGTTTTTCACGTAAATAGGTGCAGATATAAGATACTCCCAACGGATAAACCGGATAAGGTACTTTGAAAGTATTGGCTGAAATAAAGAGTATCTTTTTATTCATTTCTTTGATCTATTCCCCAAAAGTCGTAAAAATTAAAGAATTGATCAGGATATTGCCTTACCTTCTTTTCCAGTTCAGTGACATAATCCTGCATTATTTCTTTTAACAACTCATCTCTTGATTTAGCTTTATCACTATAAATTTTTGGTTCAGTGGCATAAAAATGATAATGTGTTCTGCTTTCCTTTAACGCAAAAACAAAAGTGACAGGCAAATTAAATCTCAGTGCAATATGAAAAGCACCAACAGGAAATTTCGCATTCATTCCGAGAACCCTAAGATCCTGGGTTTTACTGCCTTCAACAAACCTATCGCCGTGCATTACAATCAACTCCTTTTTCTTTACTAACTGGTTAATCTCGTAAATATGTGACAGATCATCTTTGATTGGTATTATCCTGAATGATTTATCGACCATAACATCATCAAGCACATCTTTAATTCGCTGATGTTCTTCATCAAACATAAGAACATTTGTTTTTACAGCTATTCTTCCCTTTAAGAGCTGACTGGCAATTTCCCAGTTACCCATATGAGCTCCTATCAACATACCACCATCTGTCATTTCTCTCAGATAGTGTTCACCTTCAAAATCAAAAGTAAATTTGGTATATGATCCTGACAGAACAGCAATTTTATCGATAAGTACCTGTCCGAATTTATAGAAAAGTTTATAAATCAGAAAAGATGTAAGCAAACGGCTTTTGCCAAGTCGTTCTTTGAAATAATATCGGATATATTTTTTAGGAGTAAATAGCCAGTAATAAAACGCTACAAAGATTAAAACACAATAGGCCATAAACAGGCCTGTTTTACTGATTAAAAAAATAAATATTGAATACCCACTTACCCCTCCTCGGGTTTTTCCTTTCCATGAGGACATATCAAATTTGATTTACAGGAAGAGGCTCTAATCTATGTATTACTTGGCTCTGCTTTCGATAAAATTATAAAAATTTGCCAGTGTTTTCA
>CAZDWF010000292.1:0-1957 GCA_964508895.1 uncultured Bacteroidales bacterium | reverse complement strand
ATCCTAATAAGCCATCCACTAATCAACAATTAATTCCTTGTTAATAAACTCTTAATCAAAACTTAATAAGGAGTGATTATAATTCATTACATTTAACATATAAATCTCTATCCTATGAGTCAGTTAAATGCAACCCTTAAGAAAGACAGAATAATTTTCATAGATGTTTTACGCGGAATTGCTATCCTGGGGATTATTGTAATGAATATTCAAAGTTTCTCCATGCCTTTGGCAGCATATATGAATCCGCATGCATTTGGAGATTTAAGCGGTTTAAATTATTGGGTTTATGTCCTTAGTCATATTCTGGTCAGTGAAAAATTCATGTCCTTATTCTCAATTCTATTTGGTGCAGGGATTATTCTTTTTAACACCAGGGGTGATGGCCAAATTAAGACCGGAGGACTACATTATCGACGTAATTTGATTCTTTTAATCTTCGGATTAATTCATGCATATGTGATATGGTATGGTGATATTCTTGTAGCCTATGCTCTCTGTGCATTTTTAGCATTTGTTTTCAGGAAGGCTAAAGTAAAAACACTCATTATTGTAAGTGCTGTATTTTTCATTATCCCTATGTTATTCTATTTATTCACCTATTCCTCAATACCTTACTGGCCACAAGAGCAGATTGATGAAATGAATAAAATGATGGTTCCTAATGCTGATAAATTAAATAAAGAGATCATAGCCATGCAAGGCAATTGGGTTGAACAGAATACAGTTCGTTTTAAAGCTGCTGTCATGCTCCAAACCCAGGTCTTTCTCATGCAAGTATTTTGGAGAGTGACTGCGATGATGTTACTTGGGATGGCATTATTTAAATCTAAAATTCTTAGTGCAGCTAAATCTAAGGCATTCTATGTACGCTTAATGTTGATTGGATGTACAATTGGATTATTTATTGTAATAAGTGGACTTAATTACAAAGCCAGAAACAGTGATGATTTATTTGCCATTTTTTTCTTAGGCAGTCAATTTAATTATCTGGGAAGTGCAGCAATGGCATTAGGATATATTGGGCTAGTGATGTTAATTGTAAAGTCTGCTAACTTTACCCGCTTTAAATCGGCCATGAGTAAAGTAGGACGAATGGCTTTTACCAATTATATTCTAACATCTATCATTGCTGTAATGATATTTACCGGGACAGGTCTTGGTTTATTTGGAACAATTGAAAGAACAACACAATTTCTTTTAATTTTTGGTTATTGGATCATTCTTATCATATTCTCAACTATTTGGCTTAAGTATTATAAATTTGGCCCATTAGAATGGTTATGGAGAAGTTTAACTTACTGGAATTTTCAATCTTTTAAACATAAAGATTAAGTCTGAATGAACTGGCAAATCTACTTATCGAATTTCAAATCCTATTTGCGATTAGAAAGATCTTTATCATTAAACTCTATAAGTGCCTATCTGGCTGATGTTGAGAAATTAATTCAATACCTGGAATTTAACAAACTTGAAATTAGTCCGGAGAATCTTACACTAAGTCAACTCCAGGATTTTATTAGTTGGATTGCTCAATTAGAAATGTCGGCAAATTCTCAAGCAAGAATTATCTCAGGAATTAAAGCATTTTATAAATATCTTTTATTAGAAGACATCATCTCAGAGGACCCTACTCAATTACTTGAATCTCCAAAACTTAAACGAAGTCTTCCAGATACCTTAAGTCCTGATGAAGTTAGGGAGATCATAGATTCTATAGATCTAAGCTTAGAAAATGGTGGGCGAAATAAAGCAATAATAGAAACATTATATGCTTGCGCCTTACGTGTTAGTGAGCTTATAAATCTGAAAATCTCAAACTTATATTTCAAAGAAGAATTTATTCGAGTAGTTGGGAAAGGAGATAAAGAGCGTTTGATTCCAATTAGTCGAAAAGCAATAAAACAAATCAAAATTTACATTGACGATATAAGATCACAAATTGCTATAAAGCCCG
>CAZDWF010000291.1:0-2051 GCA_964508895.1 uncultured Bacteroidales bacterium | reverse complement strand
CAATTCATGGCCAGAAGATAGTTATTTACTTATTTATGGACGTCCCGCATATCACACTTCAGGAATAGAATACTACGCAAAAACTTGATTCGATTATTGTTGTCCTTTACCATGTGCCCCCCTCTATTTCTGTTTTGAGCGAAAAGTTCTTTGTTGCCTGACGTCTAACAACGTGCTCTTCAGTGGGCGCGGATTTTTGCGATCCACTGAAAGAGCATGGTTATGTCTTATCTGTTTTCATTGACTGTTGATAGACACATCTTTCAGAGTTGAGGTCGATTACGAGAATGAGGAAAAACTCAGATGGTTCGTAAGTTTGAAGTGCCTGACGAATCGGTCCTAAATTGCTGGGATCCCTTTTAAAGTGGTCCTCTATGACAGAGGCCGGTTCGTACTTAAGAGGAACTCCTTGAGAAAACCGGGCCGCAAACTCAGACAAATTCATCAGCGCGGCTCCGCGACCCACTTTGTTATGCTCATTAATAATGTGCGCTGCAATTTCAATGATGTTGTCATTTACCATTTGTAAAGCCAGAGCTTTTATAATGTACCTACCAACTGCAACTATTGTCTTAGCTGCGAGGGTATCGTCAGAGAGAAATACCGATTTGGTCTTACCAAGAATTGCGTTATATGATTTGTCAGAATGAGCACCCTCTTTATCTGCAACAGAACGAATAAAGTTCCTTATTGTAGTTGAGGCATCAAATAATTTCTGTTGAAGCCATTCATTTAGAGGCAGCGAAGGGCCAGATTCGTTGAAAAGGGTGGTGAATCTGCTACCACCTTGGCCATCAAACAGAACTTGACCAGGGATATACAAAGCAGTGTATTCATCAATTTGTTTCTGATCTCCCGACAGAGGGCGGAGCCAAATATTTGAGAAACAACGCTTGACTAACGAGTTATCACTTTTCCCTTGAGTATCGCAAAGCAATTTCCGAAGTTCCACTGCAACGGGACGATAGGCATGCAGATTCCCAGCATAATAGGCTTGAGTATTCGTCTTAATCACTGCTAAAGACGCCTCAAAGTCGTTTATGGATTTTTTGTTCATAGTCATGATATAAATCAGCGGCGCGGCTTTTTGCGTCCGCTGTATTTTATTGTTCTGTATTAATTAATGGAAAGAGTTAGACCCCAAGCCACTCTTTTGCTTCTGTAATACTTTTAAAATTCTTATATTCAAATTGGATACCCTCTATTTCAGCTAATATTTCAAACATTCTTCCGAGACCAAAACCTATATCTTTTGTGGAAACGAAAGCTGTCTTACCTCCCGCTCTTTTGTTTGACCTATTTTTGACTTCTTTAGTAATTTTTCTAAATTCATCGGAAGTGATTTTTGACATATCGGCCTCTGAAAAATCCCATTAAATTAATTCAGTAACAGTTCCAGAATAATAATTGATAACCCAATTAAGGAGTTCCTCATACGAGAACTTTCCTTCAGCTATATTGGTAGTAAGTCTTTTATCTAAATTTATTTCCGTTTCAATCGACCCCATTTTAAATCCTTTCTATACAGAACGTCGCAAATAACCGGTGCGAATGGAGCGCAGCGGAATTTGCATCCGGGTTAATTTGCTTGGTTAGGTGCTATCTCCGATTTTTCTTGTGCTTCATTACAGTTTTACAAAATTTGCCGAACAGTTTATCTTTTTGTCTTTTCTCTAAATATGACATTTCATTATAAATTGATTCTTTTTTCATTTTGATATAATTTTGATATCTTTTCTCTGGCACTTGCCCATCTTTCACTGCCTTTAAAACGGCACAACCTTTTTCATTAACATGAGTACAATCATTAAATTGACAATGTTCTGAAAGCTCTGTAATTTCCGTAAATGTTTCATCAATGCCTGTTTCTACAGAAAAATTGCCGAGCTCTCTCATCCCTGGAGTGTCTATCAGCATTGCTTCGCAATCTAACTTTATCAATTGTCGATATGTTGTGGCATGTCTGCCTTTACTATCCTTTTCTCTAACTGTCTTTGTTGTAAATATTGATTCGCCGATAAGATTGTTTAATAAGGTTGTTTTGCCAACAC
>CAZDWF010000290.1:0-2058 GCA_964508895.1 uncultured Bacteroidales bacterium | reverse complement strand
CCAAAGATTTTATTTCATTACAATAAAACTCCCGCTGCTAATTCTCTGATTACCAAGCATTAAATGGAAATAATAGGTTCCGGATCTAAAAGATTTTGTATTAATTATATATTTCCTGCCAAAACAACAGCTTTGATTGTAAACCTTGGCACCATTAATATCATAGATTATGAGCTCGGCGTTTTCAACCGCCTCCTCAAATTCAAGGTTTATGTAGTTTTTCGCAGGATTGGGATATATATTCGTTTTAAGTAGCGGATTAATGTCAATAGCAATTCCTGATGACATTTCAAGGGAAATATCATCAACCCATAAGATTGACCCAACCTGTACATTTGTAGTATCACCAGATGATAGCATAACAATATTTATTGTATCAGGAGTTTCACCACTTATTGAATAATTAAATATTGCATTAAATTCTGTCCAGTTATTTGCAGTACCTCCGCCTTTAAAACTGGCAATACCTATGGAATCATATTTTCCTTTGTAAGGGATGAATCTAGTAAGAAAGGCTGTTATCAGGCATGAATCATTGTTTTGGGGAGCGTATTTATAATAGCCTCTAAGATGATGAGGTTTTAAAGTGTCCGGTATGCCGTTACCTATATTAAAAGGGTACATATTAATTTTTCCAAGTGACATCAATCCTGGAAAATCGAAATTGCCAATAAATGGTAAACTTATAGTTTTGGTTGTTAACCTGACACAATAATTACCAGTATATGCGGATGTGTCTTTTTCAACTGTTGAGAACTGATTGAATTTGGCAATAACAGAATCAGCTGTATACCAGCCAAGTGGCATGGAATAGGATGGATCAGTAAAATCCTGCCATATTTCAAAATCGGAATTTGGAATACTGTCTATTTGTGCAAATACTGATGTGGAGTATATGATGGAAATGAAAATAAACAGGTATACACTTCTCTTCATCTGTATGTGTTTTAGGTTACAAGAAAATTTCAGGATGATAAAGATAATATATAATGATGCAAAATGCATAAATTAGAGCTTAATTTTTATCTTTTCGTAAAAGCTATTGTAAGTATGCTAATGCTGATGTCTTGAGCTTTGGCTAATTGAATACAGCATGATTCAAGTGTGGCTCCTGTGGTGATCACATCATCCACAAGTAAAACATGTTTAAATTCCAGCGATTGAGGAGTTTTCACAAAAAAGATCTGTTCCACATTCTTCCACCTTAAAAAACGTGATTTCCGCGTTTGTGTTTTTGAATAAGTGCTTCTCTTCAGGATATTTGTTTTTACAGGAATTTTCATAATATCAGATATCCCATCAGCGATGATTTCCGCCTGGTTAAAACCTCTTTTTCTTCTTTTACGAGGATGTAATGGAACAGGAATGATCATATCAGCGGAGCAAAAGGCTTGCAGTGTTTTTAATTCATGACCAAGCTCCTGACCCATAAAAATCCCTGCTTCCCTGTTACCCTTGTACTTCAAATCATGCAACATTTTTTGAACAACACCTCCTTTAGAGTAGAACAACAAGGAAGTTGCCCCCTCAAGTTTTACCCGCCCCCAGAACATCTGGATAACGTCATTATCCTCCTGTGAATGAAATTTTGTTTTTGGAAGCTTAAAATAGCAGTTGGTGCAGAGAATTTTTTCCTGTGGAAGAAGAGACGTATTGCATCCCAGGCAGAGATTGGGGAAGAGGAGAGAGAAGAAGTCAGAGAGGATTGACATGGTGATGGGTTCCTGAATTATGATTACGCACCGTTGGTGCTTTTAATGTTTAAGGTTCGTGATTTTAAAACCAGAAGCTGCGCTCCAGGTTTTTGATTGTGCGCCTTTGGCGCTTGATTTATGACTCTTTGTCTTTGGCGTTAACAATTTCTGCAAATATCTTTGCAAGAATAAGCCCCAAAGGGGCGAGATCAATCACCTGGTGAAGCGCACCAGGGATTAAAGTTGAATGAAATTCAACCTAAGCGCCAAAGGCGTGCAAGCTATTAATCCCAAACATATCGTTCATCATATTCCATTTCGTATTTCTTAAGTAATTTCAAGTATTCTTCTTTGAAAGATTTTT
>CAZDWF010000289.1:0-2061 GCA_964508895.1 uncultured Bacteroidales bacterium | reverse complement strand
GATCAAAATTATTTTATTGAAAACTTGTAAATCTACTCACCTCAGCATTTTATTCAAAAAATCAACTAAGCTATGGGGGACAGACCAATTGAGGATTTCCACCAATCTCGATTTTGTCGGGTACTACGAAATCCTTCTCAATTCTTCCATTGATTAAAATCTTGACATCCGTACCAATTACTGCATCCGCTTCAATAATCGCACAATTCTCAACAACAACATTATTACCAATTGTTACCCCATCTTCAATAGTTACATGATCACCAATTTCTACATTATTGCCTACATCAACATTCCCAATTGTATTATTGTCACCGATGGTGATATCATTTCCAAAATGTGACCAAGCTCCAACAAAATTTTGATTTCCTACGGTTAGGTTATTGCCAAATTGCAGTCCAGTTCCAAGGATGTTGTTGTCACCAATGTTAGCAAAATCTCCAATTTGCAGATTTGCTTCAAAGACATTATGATTTCCGATAATCACAAAATTCCCAACTTGTGATCCAGATCCAAAAACATTGGAATCACCAATTTCTCCGCTTTCACCGACCTGCGCTGCAGATTCAAAATATGTACCATTCCCGTACTCAGTATCCACACCAACTTCAGCATCTTCACCAAACCGACCAAAACCGTGATCCAGAAATATTATTTTTGCTTTATTTGTTATTACAGTTGGCTGAGTTTGTTCCAGGTAATCAAGTATCCCAATGGCTAATTGATAAATATCATATCCGCGAGTTTTGGCAAGAGATGCAGTGAAAGCATTCACCATTGCCAGGTTAGCATCCATCTCATTTAGCCCCGCTCCCTGCCATACATTGTCCCAAAGCATCTTGTGGGATGCTTGGACAAGAGGCCGTCCCATTATATAGTCACTAGATCCACAATCGGTTGAGTACTCCATTGTGTTCTTTAGGTAAAAACTTGAATTTGGTACACCATCTGTTACTGGATTTTGCGCAGAATAGTAAGCGTATCTTGCGTTGTGCAGGAAAAGGCTCATGAACATCTCTGCTATAGTCTCATTAAAGCTTCGATGTTCGCAATTCAGCAGATCAAAACCCACATTAAAACCAGGCACGAATGTGATATTCATGTGCCCAAAAATGAAACCAGCTGCATAGTGCCCAAACTCATGTGCAATTAACTCAGCTTCAGCCATTCCAGCTTTGATGTGGATTTTAGGACTTGCTTCGTGTGCCCAAGCACGCATACACCCCTCGCTTGCTTCAATGAATTTACATGCATCGTTATATGAAGCTTGTGTAAGAACATCAGGAACCAAGAGTGCGTTATCATAAGCAATAGGATTGTCATCCCAATTTGGAGGTGTAATCCAAAAGTGCTTTATTGCATATTCTCTAGCTTCCTTTACCCAATAGTAAACAGTCTGCTCTTCAAATTCACGCTGACTTTCCATCATAGTTTTTGTAAAGCCTTCAGGAGTGCAGGTCTCACTTAATTGTCTTTGCGGATCACCTTGATCACCGGCAACTTCACCTATAGGCCAATCAACACGGTCAGCAGGGTTATACTCAAGACGATACTCGCAGCCACCATCGTTCAACTTAAAAACGCTAATTTCTGTTATTCCAACGGCTTCTGTACCATCAACATCTTTATATCGAATTTCAACAGTGGTTACTCCATGGTCCGAGACCTCAGGAGTGGTCGATGGTCCAGTACACCCAATTATCTGTGTCGCAATTAATGAAAAACTAAATAAAAGATGCAATATTCTTTTCTTGTCCATATTTTGCCTCTTTCGTAGAACATCTATTTGATTACTTATGTCATTTTCTCTTTCACGCCCTTTTTAATCTTATCGCCTGAATTTATTTTTCTCCTTTTATTGGATGGATTAATATATAAATACTGCTAGACATTATCTAGCAGTATTTAAGTTAATCACAATAACATAATCTTATTCTTGAAGCATTGACCTGCTTGTTATGCCGAATGTGATTTCATATAAAGTATACAATTAATTTGCGATTGAAGGATCCTGAAAATTTTTCTGCTGACCTTTCGCCTTATTATTCACATTTCATGTAC
>CAZDWF010000288.1:0-2067 GCA_964508895.1 uncultured Bacteroidales bacterium | reverse complement strand
GGTCAGATCATTGAACAAATTCCCGGAGAGTATATTAAAATAAAATCAGGAAATAAAAGCTCCTGTAAGTCCACGTAGTGAGAAATTCAGGAATGTTAAAATCAAAGAAAATGGATATGAATTTTCAATAGGTATGTCAGTATTTGGTACTCCTCCAAGTTCTCCTTTTTTTGATGTGGTTCATTCTGCATCCGGAATTGGTTTTTCTGTAATAAATTCTTACAGGTTCTCCCCACGATTTGTAGCAGGTATTGGGATTGCATATGAAGCTTATAATCATATTTATAATTCATCTTTTGATATAAAAACCTTGCCTGTATTCCTGGATCTACAGTATTCAGTTTTGAAACATGCTGTTTCGCCCTTGCTTTCTGTTAGCGGAGGTTATTCATTTGGGTGGATAGTTAATAATACTAATTTAAACCACATTTATGATGATATAAAAAGTCACGGTGATGCTGCAGGATTATTAATTAACCCAATGGTAGGGGTTAAATTCACCTTTGTTAAGCATGCTTCTCTTTTGATTCGTATTGGCTATAAATTACAGCAATTGGATCAGTGGAGTTATTATCATATTTATCCACAAAATACCTTTATTACTCATAAAAAGATTAATTATGGTATGATAGCTCTGAAAATTGAATATGTGTTTTAACTAATCACAAATTTTATTTTTCTTTTTCTGATATAATTTATATCCACCGTAAGCTCCACCAAGTCCGAGCAGGATCAGTAGTCCGCTCCCAATGGGTGCATCAGTAGGCCCCTGGTTTGTGGTGCTTCCGTGCGATTGAGGAGGTCAAAAGATATCAACCCAACATTCTTTCCCTATCTTTGTATAAAACTCCATCAATGCTATATCTTGCCCCCCTCCACGGCTATACTGATTATTATTTTCGCAATGCATTTGCCAGGCATTTTAGTGGTATTGATATAGCAATTACACCTTTTGTCCCTCTGGTTACAGGAAGAAAAGTAAATCATAATCATATTAAGGATCTGTGGCCTGAAAATAATACATTAATGCCGGTTATTCCTCAGGTAATAGGCAATGATCCTGATCAGTTCATTATGATGGCCCGGCATTTATTTGATATGGGATACGAATCCATTAACTGGAACCTGGGCTGTCCTATGAGGTATATTGCCAGGAAGAAACGTGGTTCAGGCTTATTGCCTTATCCTGAAATAATACAGGAAACCCTCGAAAAAGTCCTGCCAAATATTCAGAATAAGTTTTCGGTAAAAGTGCGTTTGGGTTATCATGATATCAGTGAAACAGATAAGCTGATCCCAATATTCAATCAGTACAATTTTGAATTTATTGTAATTCATCCCAGGATAGGCATACAGATGTATGATGGAGAAATTTATCTTGACAAATTCAAGTATTGCCTGACGGAATTAAATCATAAAATTATCTATAACGGTGACATCAATTCACCTGGTGATCTGTATAAGCTTCAAAAATTGTTCCCTGAACTGGAATCCTGGATGCTTGGACGGGGTGTATTAAAAAACCTTTTCCTACCGCAGGAAATAAAAAGTGGCACAAGTCTTTCAGCAAAGGAAAAGCTGGAAATATTCAAAAATTTCCATGAAGAATTATTCAGGGAGATCCCAAAACGCATAGTGAAAGAAAAGTCGTACGTAAACAAGCTCAAGGAGTATTGGGGAAACTTTGCTGAGATGTTTGAGGGTGGAGATAAGATGCTTAAGCAGATCAGATTAAGTAGGAATGCTAAGGAGATAGAGGAGGTGATAAGGGAATTAGTTGCCAGTCGCCAATAGCCAGTCGCCAGTAACCAGTCGCCAGTCGCCAGTAACCAGTCACCAGTCACCAGTAGCCAGTGGCCAGTCGCCAGTGGCCAGTCGCCGGTCGCCAGTCTTTGCAAATCAAATAGTAAATCTTTGTCGATAATTGTTAGAGATAGATATTTACATTTTTCAAAAGTTATTAGCATTACTTAAAGCTTTTAATATCAATAAGTTTAACATTCCTTTGATAAATATTTTATAAATAAGCGGGACATTTTGGGTTCTTTTTTATTAAGAAATAAAAAC
>CAZDWF010000287.1:0-2103 GCA_964508895.1 uncultured Bacteroidales bacterium | reverse complement strand
CCAGACCATCGTATCCTCAACGCTGCATTGTTCATGTCGCAGGAACATCCTGAAAAAAAAATAATCCTGGTTACAAAAGATATTAACCTCAGGCTAAAAGCCAAATCATTAAACATTCCAGCAGAAGATTTTGAAACCGGTAAGATCAAAGATGTTGAATCTCTTTATACAGGCAAATCACTTATTGAAGGGATAGATAAAGAAGTTATAGATTCACTCTATGAAAACGGTTTTTGTAGTCCCAAAGATATTGGAGTAACTGAACTTATACCGAATCATTATTTCATAATTAAAAATGGCAAATCCTCAGCACTTGCATATTATAATCCTTTGCTCAACAGGATTGACCGCCTTGAAAAATTGCCTTCACACCGGATAATGCCCAGGAATGCTGAGCAAGTTTTTGCGTTGCATGCAATCATAAATCCAAAAGTTAAGCTGGTCACTCTTCAGGGTGTGGCTGGTACAGGAAAGACCTTATTGGCGCTTGCAGGTGCTCTCGAACAAAAAAGAAACTTCAAACAGATTTACCTTGCTCGTCCTATTGTACCTTTAAGTAATAAGGATATAGGTTATCTGCCTGGAGATATTAAATCCAAGCTTAATCCTTATATGGAACCTCTCTGGGATAATTTGAAATATATTCAGAACCAGTTTGGAGAGAAAGACAAGGAATTTAAAAAGATTCAGGATGCCGTGGATAATGAAAAACTTGTGATCACGCCATTAGCTTATATTAGAGGAAGAAGCATCTCAAATATTTGCTTTATTGTTGATGAAGCTCAGAACCTTACACCTCATGAGATAAAGACCATCATCACCAGGGCAGGCGAAAATACCAAGATAATTTTCACAGGCGATATTTACCAGATCGATACGCCTTATCTTGATTCTCAAAGTAACGGACTTTCTTATCTTATCGACAAAATAAAACATCATGAGATCTATGCACATGTGAGACTTGAAAAAGGCGAGAGGTCGGAGTTAGCGAATTTAGCTAACGAAATGCTGTAAATAATTAATACTGTAGTAACACCTGACCTTGTTCCTTGCGACTTGCACCTTGTACCAATTATTCATTATAGATCACATGTAACAAAGTATTTCCCACTATTTCCAATGATTTTGGGTCGATATTTTCCAGGTTGTCGCTCACTGTGTGCCAGTGCTCGAAGAAACTTCCGTTAGAAGATGAAGGATCGAGATGTATGATATTTATTGCTGACAATCCTTTTAGCTTGTTAATATAAAAATGATCATCTGTAATATATCCTCCTTTTTCATCCAGAAAATACTTATCATAGCCAATCTCCTGTGCAATTTCCCATACCTTATCTACCTTATTCTGTGCATAATACATAGAATAGCCTTCTTTACGGAATTGAGGGTCTTTTACACCAACCATGTCGAGCAATATCGCATACCTTGCCTTGTATCCGTATTTATGAGGGTTCCTCGACCAGTATTGTGAACCCAGTCCCCAGTAATCTTCTTCAGCATAGCTTTGATTTTCTGTTGGAGGGCCATAATCCTCAAGATCGAAAAATATAATGTCAACACCTATATCTGGTTTATCTTTTTTAAGAACACGTGCTATCTCCAGCAATACTCCAACTCCGCTGGCACCATCATTTGCACCATCAATGGGTTTATCTCTCATTTCCGGATCCGGATCGTGATCTGCGATATGCCTCGAATCCCAATGTGCACATAATACTAATCGAGATTTTTTTTCAGGATTAAATATCCCTATAATATTAAAGCCGTTGAGAATAGTACCATCATATGCCCTGGCACTATATTTTTGTACAATCACTTCATCAGAAAATCTTTTCAGGGTGTTCTCAAGATACCCTGCACAGGATTTATGTTGCTTAGTATTGGGTACTCTCGGTCCAAAGTTGATCTGTTCCTTAACAAAATTAAAAGCAGAATCTTTATTAAAATCAGGAATTGCGATCTTTGTTTTCTCATCAGGAACTTTTGCCTGATTCTTCTGTGTTTTATCTCCACATGAATTGCTCAGTATGAAAAGCAATACAATACTTATTAGAGATCCTGGCAACATTAAATCAAAGCAATAGAGTTATAATTGATTTTCAG
>CAZDWF010000286.1:1818-2119 GCA_964508895.1 uncultured Bacteroidales bacterium | reverse complement strand
AAATCCCACGAATAATCTATACGCCTTGAATACTTTTCATTTTTTTCTGGTGCTCAGGAGCAACTTGACTATTTAATTAAACAACTACAAACAGAAGAACATGAAAATTGTGAACATGGTGATGTTGAAAATTTTATTAACAAGGAAGGTCAAGAAATTTTAAGACGATTATTGCAGGGGTGGCTTGATTTAAAAGCGGCCAACGAAGAAAAAAGAAGCAGTGTTAACACTGTTTCGGGAGACAAACTGAATCATGTTCGTGCAAATACCAGTCGTCCACTGAATAGTTTATTTGGTCAGG
>CAZDWF010000286.1:0-1808 GCA_964508895.1 uncultured Bacteroidales bacterium | reverse complement strand
TGGTTATAGTCAGAAAAATAAAGGCAGCTTATTTCCCATTGATGCCGAACTGAACTTATCAACTAACAGCTACAGTGATGGTATTTATTTCAGGGTGTCTAATGAGGCCATCAGAGGTTCATTCGATGATGTCGTTGAAAGCATTGATAGTACAACTGGTGGTCATGTACCCAAAAGACAATGCCTCAATATAGTGAGGGACGTTGCCCAGGATTTTGAAGGGTTTTATAAGAAAAAACGATTTATTAAACCCGAAGAAACGTCAGATTTGCTGATATTAACCTTTGATGGAAAAGGGATAGTCATGCGCCCTGATGGTTTAAGAGAATGCACAAAGAAAAATGCCCAGAAGAGTAAAAAGCTCAAAAGCCGTCTAAGTCAGGGAGAGAAAAAAGACCGAAAACGTATGGCACAAGTCGCCGCTGTTTATACCGTACAATCTCATATCCGTACAGCAGAGTCTATTATGAAAGTGGCGGAAGATGATAACGTCGTCCCATTTCGGACCCCCATTAGAAATAAGCGAGTTTGGGCGAGTGTTGAGCGAGAGGCGGAAACCGTTATTGAAGAAGCATTTCAGGAAGCACTACAAAGAGATCCAAAACAAAAGAGAGAATGGGTTATTTTAATTGATGGCTTACCTCACCAGATCAAGCTCATAAAAAAAGTGATGAAGAAACTGAGCGTCAGAGCAACCATCGTTATGGACTTTATTCATGTCCTGGAATATCTCTGGAAAGCAGCCTGGTGTTTCTTTGATAAAGGTGACGAAGCAGTTGAGGATTGGATAGCTGAAAGAGCAGTCAAAATACTTAATGGTCATTGTTCACAAGTTGCCAAAGGGATCAGGCTCAGTGCTACAAAGCAGGAAATAGAAAGCAGAGAAAATATTGACAAATGTGCTGATTATTTACTGAAAAATAAAGAGCGATTACAATACGGTAAAGCATTGGAAGCTGGCTTTCCTATTGCCAGCGGTGTCATTGAAGGTGCGTGCCGTCATCTCATTAATGACCGACTTGATATTACAGGAGCACGTTGGGGTTTGCAGGGAGCAGAAGCGGTATTGAAACTGCGCTCACTAAAATCGAGTGGTGACGTTGAAAAGTATTGGACATTTTATAAGAAAATGTCGAAGAAAAGAAATTATAATTTTTTAGAGGTTAACAATTTTGGGTAATGAATTTTGTCGTTTTAAAGGAACTACACCCAATATCATTTCTGCCAGGGAATGGGTGGAAGCGTATATTGAACGTAAGCTAATCACCCAAACCTTAACCTGGTATGGGGATTCGTTGTCAGGCGTGATTGAATTATCGCCTAATTTACAATCGATCAGCAGTATTAAACATCTTGTAATCACTGCTATTCAATAGTTGTTGAACGCCTTCATTATCAAGATATTTAATCAGGCCGGTATAGAAATACATATATCCCCCCGGAACAGCAAAGGCATTCAAAGTTTCAGCATTATGGATGATATATACATCCCAGACAAAAACATCATCATAAGCAACATCACCGGTGTTCATGATAGAATCCCGAATACGATACAGGTGTTGATAAGCTTCAGGATACTGAGTTGGATTAAGTACAGGGTACTCCTGTGGATTGGCTGCTATTTCCTGCTGGAACTGCTGCCCGAATTCTATATCATCCTGAACCGTAAAAAGATTTATAGTCGTATTTCCTTCATCATCTTTACAGCTGTTGATGCCGGTGATCGTTATAATCGAAAAAATCAAAATAATAGCGGTTTGTAGTTTTTTCATAGTTTCTCCAAAAATATATAAATAACGTCTTGTTTT
>CAZDWF010000285.1:0-2126 GCA_964508895.1 uncultured Bacteroidales bacterium | reverse complement strand
ACAGGAATACAGAGATCCACAACTTATTGGAGGACAGAAGGAACTTGACGCATTTATTTGTAATGAAATTATTTATCCGCTTTCAGCAATTGAGAGCAAAATGCAGGGAACAGTTAGCATAAGGCTTACAATTGATGAAAATGGAGATCTGATTTCGCAATCAGTAATAGAATCTGTATCTGAAGAGCTCGACAATGAAGCATTAAGAATACTGGATAAAACAAAATGGAATCCGGCATTAAGTATGGGGAAACCAATAAAATCCACAAAAAAGGTAAATATTAAATTCAATGTAAAGAAATATAATAAGCATTGTAAGAAACGTGGATATTCCATTATTGATTATGGTGATAAGCAGATTGATACATCCAATATTGTATACAACTCAAAAGAATTAAAAATGCGTCCAATGCCGGTTTTTGACAATAAAAAACAAAACATTCAATCTTTCATTGCAGAAAACCTTAAATATCCTGATGCTGCATACAAGCAAAACATAACAGGCATAGCTGAAGTTAAGTTTATTGTGGAGCCATATGGAAGAATCTCTCATGTTTATGTAGATAATTCTCTTGGGGGAGGTTGTTCACAAGAAGCTATCAGAATTGCTAAATTAATGAACTGGCAAGCTGCAGAGAAGAATGGAAAGCTAGTTCGATCCTGGATGAGCCTGGAGATAAAATTCTTATTACCTGAATCAGGAGATATAGATTATGTACCAAGTAATTCCTCCTCTGCATTTTAATCTATGAAGAGAATAGGATTACTATCTGACACCCACGGAATGCTCCTTCCTCAAGTTGTGGATTTCTTTAGAAATTGCGATGAGGTATGGCATGCAGGGGATATTGGATCAATTTCTGTTGCAAACACTTTAGAAAAGGAATTTAGATTTCGATCTGTTTATGGTAATATTGATGGCTTTGATATCAGGGCAAGATATCCTGAATACCAGTTATTCGAGATTGAAGGATTAAGAGTCTTAATAATTCATATTGGAGGTTATCCTGGTAAATACACAAGGCAAGCTAAAGATCTTATGCAGGAAGCAAAACCGGCTTTGATCATTACAGGTCATTCACATATTTTAAAAGTGATGCCCGATATAAAGAACAAACTGCTTCATATTAATCCTGGATCAGCCGGAAAACAAGGATTACATCAAAAAATTACCTGTGTAAGGTTTACAATAAGCTCTGGGAAAATAGAAAACCTGGAAATCTTTGAAAAAGACAGATATTAACGAATCCTGTCGGCTGCCCTGATCAGCTTTTCATCCCTGCTGATATACCTTGTGGCTAATATCAATAAAAGAATAGATGCCAGAGGGAAATAAATGCTCGGATGACTAAGGTACTCCGCACTGGCACCCGTTGCTTCCTGTATCTCGGGAACGTATATAAAGAATAAAAGAAACAGGAAAATAAAATTCAGGAATATACTTAACCTGCTAAGCCTGATCTGGACAATCCTTTTCTTAAAAAGAAATACTGTAAAGAAAGGCACTATAACCATTAAAGCTGCACAAATTATCAAAGGAAGGGTGCTCACTTCAACACCGTCACTATATTCAGTAAACTTCTCGACACCAAAAATAGAGAGCCGAAGACTGTAATTATCTGAAAAGAAATCAGCAATTGGAAAAAAGAACACCAAAGCCGCAGCAATCGCAGCCAATGAAAGGAATAAGGTTTGAATTCTCTGAATCATGTTTTCTAAGTTTAATATATTGTACAAACGTACATAATGTTTATTACGAAAACAATACACAGACTGCATAATAAACATTATGGGAGCTCCCTGTAGTAAGTTTAATTTTTATGTATTTAAAACAAAAATAGAACATTTACAGAGGAAATGTAAAGGAATAAAAAAAATATTTCTTTGATAATTGATTATTTATTATATTTGCAGCAAATGAAATTCCTAATAATTTCTTGACACTAAGTCGATAATTATTTTCATATTATTTTCATTACCCAAAAAAATCCATAAAGATGGAAATCCTATTTAAGTTTTTCCTGTAAAAAATTCAGTATAAATTAAATATTTTCTCGATGTACGACATTATTGAACTCAACGGAAAGTTGGTTTCGGAGTTGAAAGAAATTGCCAAGGAGCTTAAC
>CAZDWF010000284.1:0-2134 GCA_964508895.1 uncultured Bacteroidales bacterium | reverse complement strand
GAATGAGAATACATATTTATACTATACTACATTACCCTCCAGCCAATGGGTTCTTGCAATAGTTGTACCTGAAGATGAATTGTTGGCAGACCTTCATATGTTGAACAGAGACCTTTTATTTATTGCTATCGCAGGTTTAATTTTACTTATTCTTACCATTGCTTTCATTTCATCCCGGATCACAAACCCTTTGAGAAAGCTTGCGAATATTACGAAGGATATTGGAGAAGGTAATTTTAGTATTAATTTGCCAAAAACAAAATCAAAAGATGAAATCGCGCAGTTGAATAAGTCTATTACCAGAATGCAGAATGAGCTGAAGGTATATTTCGAAGACCTTAAAGAAACGACTGCAGCAAAAGAAAAAATTGAAAGTGAATTAAAAATTGCCCATGATATTCAACAGGGGATTATTCCAAAGATATTTCCTCCATTTCCTGATAGAGAAGAAATTGATCTTTATGCTATCCTTGATCCTGCAAGAGATGTAGGAGGTGATCTCTACGACTTTTTCTTTATTGATGATGATCATATTTGTTTTGCAATAGGTGATGTTTCAGGTAAAGGAGTTCCGGCCTCATTACTCATGGCTATAACTCGTACGCTTTTTCGATCGAAAATTATTAAAGTTGATGATGTAAATACATATGTATCATCGATTAATCAAGAATTATGCAGGGATAATGAAAATGCAATGTTTGTGACTTTTTTCCTTGGAATGATAAATCTTAAATCCGGAATGCTTACTTATTGCAATGCAGGCCATAATTATCCATACATTATTAAATCCACAGCTGAACTTGAAGAACTTAAGAATACTCATGGAACCCCTCTTGGTTTATTTGATGATATGGAATACCAACGGTCTTCAATACAATTAGAAAAGGGTGATATCATTGTTCTTTTTACTGATGGAGTTACTGAAGCACTTGATACTGATAATAATCTATATAACGATGATAGGCTTAAAAGTGTAATTATTAGTAATAATGATGGAGATATAAAAAAGCTTACCTTAGCTATAGTGGATGATGTGAGGAAATTCGCAGGAGGTGCAGAACAATCAGATGATATCACCATTATGACTCTTAAGTATCATTAAAATAACTTATTACTGCATGAATCTGATACTAAATAATAACATTGATGAATTAGGCCGTTTGATGATGGCTGTGGAGGAGTTTTGTGATTTGAATAAATTAAGCATAAAGGACGCTATGAATATCAGCCTTGTATTGGAAGAGGTATTCTCTAATATTGTTTTTTATGCATTTAATGATAAGAATACTCACGAAATTGAAATAGATATTAGTATTGAGGATAAAGAAGTTATGATAATTGTTGATGATGACGGAGAAGAATTCAATATTCTGGAAAAACCTGAACCGGATGATCTTCAAAAACCCGTTGAGGAAAGAAATGTAGGAGGCCTTGGGATACATTTCGTTAAGAAATTGATGGATGATATTGAATATAAAAGGGCAGGAGATAGAAACATATTGCAAATGAAAAAGTTAATTGAATAATAATAAATCCTGAATTATGATTATTACAGAAAAAAATGAAAATGAAATATTGATCCTGGAGATTGATGGCAGACTGGATACTTCCAATTATGGTATGCTTGAAAAGAAACTGGGGGAGCTATTTGATCAAAATCACAGATATATTTTGTTAAACCTTGCAAAAATGGATTATGTCTCCAGTTCAGGATTAAGGGTATTTCTTATGTACTTAAAGAAGCTAAAAGCAAATGAAGGTAAGCTTATGTTGTCAAATATGCAGGATAATGTGAAGGAAATATTTGATATTGCTGGTTTTACAAACATTTTTGAGATTTATGACAATTTTTCTGACGCAAAAAAATAGAATCCTATGCTTCATTATATACATTTCAAAAATCCTAATTCAACGGAGATAACTGAAATTCTTGAAAAGGTACCTAAATGTCCCGGGGTTTGTTTTTTTATTGATATTATCAATTCAACAGATATAAAATACAGAACAGCATTAAAAGAGTGGGGAAAGAAACTAAACAATACATTCAATTTTATTTCATTTCTGAATGATTTTCCTGATAATGTAGTAAAGGGAATAGGGGATGAGTTAATGCTGTATATTCCTGATGAAGAAC
>CAZDWF010000283.1:0-2135 GCA_964508895.1 uncultured Bacteroidales bacterium | reverse complement strand
CTGCACTTTTTCCTCTATCCATCCCCGGTGTTTTTAAACCATAGGGAAGTTCTACTGATTGGTATCCAGTAAAATCACTTTTCATGAGAAATTTTACAACTTCACTCTTTGAGGTATGATTTTTAGAGTATCCACAACTATTATCCATAAATGATTATCCTATTTCTTATTCAGTAAACTTAATATTGAACAATTCATCAACATTTACAGTTCTAAATCTTTTTCTTACTCCCCTTGGCCATCCCAGTATGTTTTCCCAAGAAACATGTCCACAGCCATCAAATAAGCTATTAAATTCTACTTCGTCTTTTCCATTAACAATGCTGAGTTTCTTAAAAATTCCAAACGCATTAACAGGTCTCCAAAACATTTCGTTCTGAATTTTGAAGATTTCCTTTGGTAATAACGTTTTCTTACTCAGCCAGACAAAGCATGCAAGTCTATGACATCCATCTGCCATGTAATATTTTCTTCTTATCTTCTCCCCATAATAAGGCTTCTTAAGAACGATTGTTTTACGCAACCCGATTTTATTGTTCTTATCAAAACCTTTTTCTTTAATTGATTTAAGTAAATTAACAAATGAAGCGATTCCTTCGGCATACACCTTTTCAGACTTTGATTTAGGTAGATTAAGCTTTCTATATCGCCGTTTCCTTGTAAATTGCAAAAAGTAGGGGTGCTTCTTAGCCTGTTCAAAAAATGTTACATTTCTCAATATATCTTCCTTGGTAAGAGAAGGCGAATCTTCCAAAAACAAAGAGAACTCGGCTTCGTTAAGCCACTGCAAGAAATCAATCCTTATCAATAGGTCGGGCCTGTATGGCCATACTATGTCTGTAAAAGTGATTCCTTTTTTCATTGTGCCTCATTAGAAAGAGATGGATTTTGCAACTTGTAATAGTTGCTTATAATTCAGGATATTTGTGATTATGAAGGTCGGGAAGATAATCAAACAATAAGCTGTGGTGCCGAGAATTATAGTTAGTAAACTCGGCAAGTTTTGCTGTATAATAACAGTAGGGAGCAAAGCGCCACAGATCGAACATATAATGATTTTAGAGAAATCAAACCAGGGTAATAAATTCACAAGATGTAATGATAATAATTTCTTAACTTTCTTTGCCTGAATAAATGTTCTTACATAGGACGAAATCACAACAGAGATTGCCCCTCCTATCATCCCATAATGCAGGATTAAGAAATAGCTAAGTAATACCGCTGCTATCATAGAATAGAAATGTGACGTAAATATTACCTTCGTTTCCCTACAAGCCCTTAAAACAGAAGATGTATTTATCATCTGAATAAAAAAAATGATTAAAAATATTCTGAAAATATTAGCACTCTCAATATATTGGTCAGTATATAATAATTTAATAATATGTTTTGCCAATAATAGGCACAAGATAACGCTTGGAATAGTAACTGTGGCATATTTAACAATCATTTTGTGCCATAGTTCTTTTATTTTGTCCAGTTCACCATTATTACCATGAACAGTCATTTCAGGTATCAAGACATTTCCCACTGAACCATAAAATGCACCAATAAAGGGTACTTTAAAATTAGCGACTGCATAGATGGCAAATTGCGTTGGAGAGAGCATTCCGCATAAAATATATTTATCTATTCTGCTGCCTATTTCTTTGACCAATCGGGCAGCACCTATAGGAAATATATACTTTATCTGCAAGAAGAGGTATGGCATCTCTATCTTTCGATAACTGATTTTGTAATTTTTCTTTAAATACGCGTAAAGTATAAACGATCTTAATAATGCAAATGATACTAATCCCCACAAGACAACATATATATCTTTGAATATAATAGCAGTTCCCAGGACTATTGTAATTCTTACAAGTTGATTTCCCACCTCATATCTCACAACAGTTTTAGATTTCTTTTCCAACACAAACAAGCCATTTAATATCATTGAGATCAACATAAAAAAGAAATAAAACCCTATTGGCCAAATTAGAGAAAGAAACAACGTAGAGTTAAACAGATCCGATATGGCAAAGCGCATTAAATAAATCGCTGGGATAAACACAATACCTATAAATAACAATAGGTAAAAAGTTTGAGACAATAATTCCGACAATTTCTCCTTAGCAATCGGATAAAAATAAAAT
>CAZDWF010000282.1:0-2148 GCA_964508895.1 uncultured Bacteroidales bacterium | reverse complement strand
ATTAACACTGGTAAAATATTAATAATTATGAACAAAAAGTTTTATGGATATTAATACATATTGTTTATAATTTTTAACTAATTGAAAAAGAATATTATGTAGATAATATGAATTTAGTATGTTTCTCAAAATGAAACAAATATAAACAGGGGCAGAATAAATTATATAATTTTGAAAAAAAAAAGTTAACAATGTACGATAAGAACAAAAATTTATTGATCTCAAGCGATCATGGTGGATATGAACTAAAGAATTTCCTGATAAAAAAATTAAGGGATGCGGGAATTAAAGTAAAGGATTTTGGTACAAATTCTGAAGAAAGCGTTGATTATCCGGATTTTATGCATACAGTTGCAAAAATTGTTAATGAAGGAGATAATGAAGCTGCTATTATTATGTGTGGCAGCGGTAATGGAGCACAAATGACTGCGAATAAATATGATAATGTTAGAGCTGCATTATGCTGGAATAGTGAGCAGGCAAAATTAAGCAGGCTGCATAATGATGCAAACATTCTATCTTTGCCTGGAAGGTTTATAGATTTTGAGGAAGCATGGAAAGCAGTTCAGCAATTCTTAAACACAGAGTTTGAAGGCGGAAGACACATTAAAAGAGTTAAAAAAATTTCAGAAAGGATATAAGTCAGTATGAGTGAAACGCTGAAAAAATTTCAGGCTGATTCAGAAAAGATTGCCTTTAACAGAGATCATAGAAGCAAGATTAAATTCAATATGTCTCGTTATGATACTGCGGTAGTTAAAGGAAAGGGATTATATTCAGATCAGGAATCAGCCAGAAAAAGAGCAGCTCAGCTGAAGGAAAAAGTTATTTATGACCTGGAAAAATATATAATACAATTCCAGAGAAGTTTTGAATCAAGAGGGGGTAAGGTGATATTTGCTGAAAATTCAAAAGATGCTATTGTATCAATTTTAAATATTCTGAATAAATATGAAGCAAGGTCGGTTGTGAAATCAAAATCGATGATTACCGAAGAGATTGAGTTTAATGCAAATGTTGAAAAAGCCGGAATTGAAACAGTAGAAACAGATCTTGGTGAATATATTGTTCAGGTGGCAGGAGAAAAGCCATACCATATTGTCACTCCGGCAATGCACAAGTCAAAAGAAGATGTTGCAGAGCTTTTTCATAAAGTGTTTGATACGCCCCCTGAAAGTACCCCTAAAGAATTAACAAATTTTGTAAGACATCATTTAAGAGACAAGTTCTTTAATGCGGACATTGGTGTTACAGGAGCAAATTTCTTAATAGCAGAGACAGGATCTGTAGCGTTAACTGAGAACGAAGGAAACGGAATGATGTCTTTTTCATTTCCTAAAATACATATTGCAATATCTGGAATTGAAAAGCTTATTCCCTCTTTATCTGATGTTGACCTTTACTGGCCCTTATTGGCTACCAACGGAACAGGCCAGCATTTAACAGTTTATAATTCCATAATATCCGGGCCAAAACAAAGCGAGGAAGAGGATGGCCCGGAAGAAATGTATGTAATTCTACTTGACAATGGAAGAACAAACCTGCTTGCACAGGAAAAGCAAAGTATTGCACTGAGCTGTATAAAATGTGGCGCATGTTTAAATGCCTGTCCTGTATACAGAAACATCGGGGGATATACTTATAACACTACATATTCAGGACCTATTGGGTCTGTTATCACACCATTCTTAAAGGACATGGAAAACTATAAACACCTAAGCTATGCTTCATCTCTTTGTGGCAAATGCACAGAGGTTTGTCCCGTTAAAATTCCTCTACACGACCTCCTTCTGGAAAACCGTCATGAATCTGTAAAAAAAGGATTTACAAAAAGATCAGAACGCTTTGCCATGAAAATCTTCGGAGTGGTTTTGAAAGACAGAAACTACATGGATAAAGGAAGCTCAGCGATTAAAAATTTCTTTCTGAAAAAATTCTTCAGAAAAACATGGGGAAACAAACGCGAACTTCCAGCGTTGGCAGAAAAATCGTTTCATAAGATGTGGAAAGAACACCATAGGCAATAAGAATCAGATACCAAATACCAGATACTGGTACCCATAATCCAGAATATTATTAATCATTAGAAAAAACATCATATTCTCTCCAGACCCCTTCTGGTTTATCATCTTTATATGTGGCTTTGAT
>CAZDWF010000281.1:0-2168 GCA_964508895.1 uncultured Bacteroidales bacterium | reverse complement strand
ACCTTTGGATTTAAATAATAAAGATGCAGACAATTTAAATTTGTCGAATGATAATAGTTCACAAAATGATGAAAATAAAGAATCAACGGCAAAAATAGTAGAAGTTGAAAAAGCATCGAAAGATATGGGCGAATCAAAACCTGCTGATAAAACTGATTTTGAAGATATAGCTGATGAAATTGAGTCTGAAGAGTTAGAATTTGATATTAAAGAACTTTGCAATCAAATGATCAAAAGGTTTCGTCAGAACGAAAATCAATTGCAGGAGATTGCGAAACCAGATACAAAAGATACTAAGTTAGCGTATTTAAACCAATTCAAACCTTTTTTCAGTAACATTCAAATGCTTCATAAAATAGAGATTAACAAAGAAAGAGAAGAATTTGATAAATGGTACACTGAGGTTGAAAAATGGAGTGAAGTTTATGAAAAGATATTTGATGAATTGTCAGAAGTAATAGAAAAACAATCTAACTTTTTGGAGGTGCTTGTAGATGATGAGTTAAAAAATTTGCCAGAAGCGGTAAAAACAGCGCTCTCTAATCGCAAAAGTGGTGTTAATATAATCATACGTATGTTCTCTAGGTTACCTAATAGAAAAAAAGAATTTAAAGAAAACCTTCTTTCCTTTAAAGAAAATCAAGAAATAAAACCTATTTTGCAAAAGTTCATTGAAGAAGTCACTGTAGATGAAAATATGAAAAATGAAAATATAATTTCAACTATCGAAAGAGCTGCAAAAGAATTACAGGATGAATTCAATGCAATTCGAGACCATAATTACCAAGTAGTAAGAGAACAAAGAGAAGCATCGGATCGAATAAAAAAACAAACGTTAACTTTTCTTGAGCAACAATTGATTCCCACAGTAGATGGTATAGATAGTGGACTTCAAAATGAAGATGAAATACGAAAACCATTAAAAGAATTTTCTGAACATAAAGAGATAATTAATATTTGGTTTAGTGTGTATAATAAAATGAATGATATTATGTTGGATTTCTTTAACCTAATCAATATAAAAAAGATCAATGTAGATATAGGTGAAAAATTTGATGAAACGATTCATAATGCGATGAGTACTGAGGAAAACCCTAAAATGGAAAACGAAACAATCAGTTCAGTTATTCGTAGTGGCTATATTATAGAAGATATTCTTGTTCGAGCAGTTGATGTTGAAGTAGTTATGAATGATTAACTAAATATTATTTTATCAATTATAAAAATTTGAGCAGAAATGATAGCAGATCCTATATCTAAAAATATATATATATGGTTATTGATGAAGGATAATAATTATGAATAATGATACAAATCCTGTGGTTGGCATAGATTTAGGTACAACTTATTCTTGTATTTTTAAATGGAATGGGAAGGAGCCTGAAATATATGTTAATAAAACAGGAAAACGAGTGACTCCATCTTTAGTATATTATGGTGAAAATGAAAAATTGGTAGGTGAAATAGCCCTTAGAAGAGGTGGCATTGATCCAGAAAATTTTGTTAGTAAAATTAAACGTGAAATGGGAAATTTGTCACATCGTTTAAATATTCGCGGGAATGAATATACACCAGAAGACGTTTCAAGTGAAATTTTAAAAAAACTTATTGATGACGTTAAACTTAAATATCCTAAATCGGCAGGTTTTGAAATTGCAGGTGCTGTAGTTACAGTTCCTTATTATTTCAAAGCTCCAGAAAGAACCGCTACACTCGAAGCGGCTAAAAAGGCCGGGCTTAATGTATTGGGACTTATAAATGAACCTACAGCTGCAGCTCTTTTTTGTGGTTGGAAGGAATTTAAGGATAAAGATGAATCAAAACCTGAAAACATTCTGGTCTTTGATTTAGGTGGAGGTACATTCGATGTTACTCTTTTTAAGGTCAGCAATAATAAAAAAACTTTAATTTTTGAAGTTCTTGCAACTGGAGGTGATGCGCGATTAGGCGGTACTGATTTCGACGAAGCAATTATGAACTACGTTCTTAAAGAAGTGGGTATTTCTTTAGATAGTTTGGAAAAAAAAGAAAAACTTAAAGCATTAACAACACTCAATGAACATGTTATTGCAGCTAAACACGATCTTGCTTCGGTAGATCTAGCATATATTACTATTGATGGACACGTAAAAAGTAATAACCGTATATCAGTTTGAAATAATTATAAA
>CAZDWF010000280.1:0-2178 GCA_964508895.1 uncultured Bacteroidales bacterium | reverse complement strand
ATCTTTTTATTTTTGTTTTTATTCTCATTGACTGTTTGTTACGGTCAAACGTCTTTAGATATTGACAGCCTCAATCAATTACTTCTCGAAACGCCTGACATCAGCAAAAAGATTGAGGTATATTCTTTATTAAGCGAGAAATATCATATTATCGATCTTGAGAAAGCAAAGAAATTTGCTAATAAGGGACTTGAACTTTCAATCACAACAGGTATAAATATTCATAATGGAGATTTATACAGGAGCTTGGGAGATATTGCCATTAAACAGGATCGTATGGATCTTGGTGAAGAATATTACTTAAAAGCTTTAAGTTGTTTTAAAATCCAGGATCAGCATGAAAACCTAGTTATGGTAATGAATGTATTGGGTAATATTCAGTTTATGCAAAACTGCTATGCTGAAGCTATGAATTATTATCTTGATGGCATTGAGATAGCTGAAGAATATAATTTTGAAGAATTTTTACCCCACTTTTATCACAATATTGGAGCAATAAATGTTTCTTCTCAACATAATTATGCTGATGCAATAAAGAATTTCTCAATTGCTCTTGATCTGTTTAAAGCACTATATGATTCATTAAATATTGCTAATGTATATAGTAACCTGGGAACTACATATGCAATGCTTAATGACACTATACTATCACTTACATATCATAGGAAAGCAAGAGAGGAATATATTAAATTGGATAATACTGATGGTGTTGCACGTGCTAATCTTGGCATTGCTGTTATTTTAGGTTCCTCAGGCAAATATGAGGAAGCAATTGAACTTATTTTTTCTGCAATTGAATTTGCAGAAAGAAAGAATAAATACTATACTGCACCACCATCAACACTTTTATCAAAATGCTATAATGCCCTTGGTGAAAATTATTATTTACTGAATGAATATGATAAGTCATTAATGTATTATAAAAAAGCTTATAAGATTGGGCATAATAACAAACAAATTAACGTTTTATCAGAGGCAAGCAATGGGATGTCTAAAATATGGGATGCCTGGAATAAAACTGATTCAGCATATTATTATTTTAAAATTTATAAGACATATTCTGATAGCCTTATCAATGAAAAAAATATCAAGAAACTTGCTTTCCTAAATGCCCAGTTTAAATATGAACAGAGGTTAAATGCTGAACGACAGGAGCGGATTAGGGATGAAGAAAAAGATAGACTTAATTATCTGATATTAGCCCTTGTTATTGCAGGATTAGTATTGGTAATAGCAGTTATGTTACTCTGGTTGAAATTGTGGAAGAACAGGCTTAAACATTCTGAACTGAAACAAAATTCTTTGAAAAATGAGCTGGATACCAGAAATAAAGAACTTACAACACATGTGATGTATCAGGTTAGAAAAAACGAATTCATCCTGAATATTACTAAAAAGCTACAGGCTTGTGTTTACAGGCTAAAGGCAGAAAATCGTAATTTAATAGAGGACATCATCAAAGATCTTGAACGTGATCCTGTCGATAATTCCTGGAAGGATTTTGAAGTTCGTTTTCATCGTGTTCATGCGGATTTCAATAAAAAACTTCTTAAGAAATTCCCTGAACTTACTGCCAACGAATTACGACTTTGTGCTTTCCTGAGATTAAATATGAATACAAAGGAAATTGCAACTATTACATATCAATCAGCAAACAGTATTGATACTGCACGTTCCCGGCTGCGCCAGAAAATTGAGCTGGGGAAAGATGATAATCTGGTAGCTTACCTTATGCAATTCTGACAAGATTCAATTCATAATAAAACATAATGATCACCTAATCAAGTGATTTGGCCTTCATGTAAGATATTGTATCACACATGCAAGTTATTGTACTTTCTAAAATTTTATGATTTTTTATCATTGTTATTTATTTGTATGTTCTTAATAAACCAGATCCATACTTATGTCAGAAACAAAAGACATCAAAGACAGGCTTGATAGATTAATTGATGAGGTATCCACTGAAAATGAGGTACTGAATAAATTACTTGAGAAACTAAGCCATACTAAATCCCATGATGAGGAAACTGATAATTCTGAAAAAAAAAGAAAATAATAATAATTTCTAAAACAAATAATGATGAATTATAAATCTACATTACTGCAAATATTCTTTGTTTTACTTTCGGTTACCGCTTTTTCACAAGCTGGTACTCTTGATAATACTTTCGGAAC
>CAZDWF010000279.1:0-2209 GCA_964508895.1 uncultured Bacteroidales bacterium | reverse complement strand
TAATTCACTCTCCAATTGAACACTGCCTCCATGTTCTTCTATTATTTTCTTCACATAATACAAACCAATTCCAAAACCTTTCGCATCGTGGAGGTCTCCGGTTGAGACCCTGTAAAGCTTTTTAAATATCAGTTTCTGATTACCTCTTGATATTCCTATTCCATTGTCTTTGATTGAGATAATGAGATTTCCTTTGACGTTTTCAGTAAAAATTGTGATATAAGGATTCTCTGGAGCATACTTAATAGCATTATCCAGGATGTTGGAGATAATATTTATAAAGTGGTTTTTATCAGCATAAAGTATATATGAAGATGCATTAAGAATTATCTTGATTTCTCCATTTCTCCTATGCAGGTTTAATTCGAAACTATCTGCAGTATCTTTTATAGCTTCATGAGCATCAAATTCTTTCCTTTTAAGACGCAATGCTTCCTTGTCAATTATTGATAATTGCAGGATCTGATCGACCTGGTTTTGTATCCTGGAATTTTCTCCCAATATTATTCCTGCATACCTTTCAACCTTATCAGGATAGGTGTTTATATTTTTATTTTGCAGCATTTCTCCTGCAACAGAAATAGTTGAAATAGGTGTTTTAAATTCATGGGTAATGTTATTGATGAAATCATTTTTCATAACTGAGAGCTTTTTTTGCCTCATCAGATTAAGTATAATGTAAACATATCCAGTAACAAGAAACAAAAGAAAAATAAGTGATATAACTATCCAATTGATCATGCTTCTGAAAATAATCCCTCTTTCATCAGGGAAAAAGATGCTAAGCATATATATATCAGGATTATACAAGCAGGTGATAATGATTTTATATGACGAACCTGAAAGTTCATTCTCGAAACCGATATAATTCCCCATTACAAATATTTTATTCTGCTTATTGTATACTCCGTATTTGTAGTTATCAATACGTAGACATGAAAACTCTTTAAGAATGAGGGAGTCAAGGATTGCTGAGTTTATTATTTCTGTAATGTCAGCCTGTTGAAATAAGGCAGAATCGCATGGAGTCAGATTGTATTTAGCAGCTGAATCAAGTTGATAATCAAAGATCTTGTTGGCAACAGCTTTAAGCGATACATTGGCTTGTGTATTAAACTGCTCATATTTAAGCTCATAGGCTCTGTTCATCCAGTATAGCTGCGTAATTATAATACCAGCCAGGGCCAGAGAAGTGATTATGGTTAGAACTAGAAAAAACTGTTTCATAACATAAAATATGATTTTAACATATTTTTAACAGTAATTAACAAACGATTAACTGCATTGTTTTCGTTGACTTATTACATTTGTTATACAAAAATCTTAATAAAAATTTAATTTGTTATTAATTCTATGAAAAAACTTATTTTTAGTTTAACGATTGTAACCTTCATATTGTTCGGTGCCTTAAGTATTCAAACAATTATGGCAGAGTTACCAACATTCAATACAGAGATTTCTGACATCGATCAGGAAAAGCCTAAGAAAGATACGAAAAAAATTGCCAAAGATAAAAAGGCAGTTAAAGACACTAAAGATGCAAAGAAGTGTTGCGATAAGCAGATGCAAAAGTCTTGCAAAAAATCTGCAACGCCTCCTTGTGAGAAAAAATCAGTTGACACCAAGAAAACTGGTGACAAAGAGAAAAAGTGATTTTTTCATAATTAATTTGGTTTGGGGCCTTCCGGTGGAGATCGGAAGGCTTTTTTTATTCCCTGTTCTTAGAATCAATAATGATCGTCACCGGGCCTGAATTAATGAGATCTATTTCCATTATGGCACCAAATTCACCCGTTTGGACATTTCTTCCTGTCTCCTTTTTAAGTTGCGCTACAAATGCTTCATATAAAGGAATTGCTATTTCTGGTTTTGCTGCTTTAATATATGAGGGTCGGTTACCTTTTTTTATGCTGGCATGCAGTGTAAACTGGCTCACAACAATAACCTCTCCATCTACATCCTGAATAGATAAATTCATAACAGCATCATGATCGTTAAAAATCCTTAGTCTGCTAATTTTCCCACAAAGCCATTCGATATCTTCCTGCCTGTCAAGTTCTTCAATTCCCAATAAAATCAGCAAACCATTACCAATGTATGCTACCACTTTTTCTTCGATAATGACTGATGCCTGTGAGACTCTTTGTATTACAACCTTCATGAGAATTAAGAATTAAGAATTAGGAATTAAGAAATAAGAAATAAGAAA
>CAZDWF010000278.1:0-2238 GCA_964508895.1 uncultured Bacteroidales bacterium | reverse complement strand
GCCTTTAAAATCCCAAATCCTTATGCTCTTACCAATCGATACAACTATGTTCCTATTAGATAGTTTTACGCTAGAGATAGAACCTGACGATGAAGAACCTTTCTGTTTCTTGATAAAAACAGTTTGTACATGTTTTGTGGAAGAATTATACAACTTTATCTGTTGTTCATTCGCAGCAGCTAAGTATTTTCCATCTGGGCTAAAGGTAATATGCTTTACAGACTCTAGTCCTCCTGGAATGATGGGGTTGACATTATAAGTCTTGGTTTTCTGAACGGAAAGGGTATTGTCTATATCGCTGAAACTAATATTAAGTTTATTCTGCGGATCATATTTTTCAAAAACTATAATATCATCCCTGATCTGTTTATTTGATCTTATTGGTGCTTGAGGTTCCCATTCCCAAAACTTTATTTTGCCATCACGACTCGTTGAGATCAGTTTATTTGTTTTAGGATCAAAGATTAAGCCTCGAACTTGATCTATGTTCCCAATAAGCATTTTTAATTCTTTTGCTGCTTCCTTATCCCACAGTCTGATGGTTGCATCATCACTGCCAGTGGCAATGATTCTTCCTTTTGGACTAAAAGCTATTGAAGTTATCACATCTGAATGTCCTTCTAATTCTGCAACTTGCTCATTTTTCTCTAAGTCAATAAGATTTACTGTGTTAGTGCGTCCATTACTTAAAGCCAGTATTTTGCTATCAGGAGAAAAAGCTACGCAACGAAACACGAGTCTAGGCATCCCTCCATTGGAGGGAATTGATTCCCATTTAATTTTTTCACTGGCAAGTTCTATGACATGAAATGTTCTACTTTTAGTTCTAATTAAAAGCATGTTTTTATCGGGACTGAAAGCCATTTCATTTATTATGAAATTTGCCTTGTCCCCAACGGTGAACTTTTGAATTAATTGTTCAGTGTTTACGTCCCATATTTGTATTTCTGGCCCTTTTGAGAAATTATTTGTTGAGATTGCTAATAAATTATCATCGTTAGACAATGCCATTGCTAACTCAGTCGGTCTATGTTTCGATTGTATGATGGGTATGCGAGCTATTATTTCTTTCGTCTCTATATCAAGTACAGGTAAAACAAGGCTTTCATTAGATACCGAATGTTCAGGCCTGTGAGCCACTATGTTATTTCCAATGCAGAAAACACCCTTTGATAAAGGGAATGAGTTAATAGTATGTTTGTATTTTTTCTCTTTTCTAGCCAAATCCCATAAATGTAACGTTGTGTCATGGTATATTGATGATTGGTAGGCTAAGTATTTGCCATCTTTGCACATAAATAGCGGACTCATAGATAAAGTGTGCGTCTGTGTAAAAAATGTATCACATGAGTTATCAAGTTTGCCAAATAAATAATCCCATTCCCAACCTCGTAACTTGGAGGGGCATTTTTGTAATAAGTTGTATGCCTTTTTTATGTCATAATTCTCAATTTCCACTTGGGCGGATTGCAAAAGATTGGCATATAACTGCAATTCAGCTTCCTGACGTTGTTCACGTTCTTTTGCTTCAGCAATCTTAGCACGGTCACGTTCTTTAGAAGCTTGGATAGCAAAAAATGTAGAAGCAATTATACCAAGTGTTAGAATTATCATGACGATGGTTGTGCTTGTTACTAATAGCCGATTCCTTCGAATATATTTCTTTAAACGATATCCTTTTGATTCAGGGCCAGCTACTAACGGTGATCCATTTAAGTAATTCTCAATATCGTTTGCCAGTTCAGATACAGACTGATACCGATGGTCACTTTCTTTTCGTATTGCCTTGAGCGGTATCCATTCAAGTTCTTTATGTAATTTTTTAGTCAAAGTAGATAAGGGGATACTTCTCGTTTTTGCGACTTCTTTGGCTTCATCACCCAAACCTGAGAGTTTTGTACTTGGCTTAGGTGGATCTACTTCTTTTATGATTCTTTGGATTTCTCCAAGAGCAGCTTGCCTCAAAGTATGAGAGTCAAATGGCAAAGTGCCAGTTAACAATTGATAAAGAACTACACCCAGAGAGTAGACATCGGTACGAGTGTCGATATTTAAGCTATTCAAACCAGCTTGTTCAGGACTCATGTATTCGGGAGTTCCGATTAATTGTCCTTGGGCAGTAAACATTGTATGTTCTGTAAGTTCTTGTTGTGTTGCTTTTGCAATACCAAAGTCTATTACTTTAGGTATTGCTTTTTCTCCTTCAGCAATAACTAAAATATTAGAAGGTTTGATGTC
>CAZDWF010000277.1:0-2256 GCA_964508895.1 uncultured Bacteroidales bacterium | reverse complement strand
AAATGAACTATTCTAAAATTAAAGCTTTAGCAACAGAATATAAAGTTGTCTTGATTGAGCTTTACCCAATGGAAAAAAATACGATTATATTTATTATCAGGCCTGATATCCAAGAAGATGTGTGTACAATAACCATCAATTATTCTTATCATAATTTGTCTGATGATATTCAAGTTCTTTTCAAAAGGTACCATAAATTCATAAATGAAACAAATCATCAAAAAAGGACTGAGGCAAGAATAGATTGGGAAAAATATTTAGAAAAAATACTTAGTTTCCTTTACGAAGAATTATTTTCAAAATTAAAAGATTATATTGATACAGATGATAGGATTGTATTTATTCCCTACTCTCTTTACCATTTTATACCTCTTCATGCGATGTTTAGTGATAGTTATGATGGAAATCGAAAGTATATTATAGAGGATTACATAATAAGTTACTCACCAAGTGCTAAGTTGTTACAAAATTGTTTGCAAAGAAAAAGGAAAAATAAAAAGAAAATGATTTTAGCCGGGGCAAATCCAAAAAATTTTTTAAATCTTTTCTATGCACATTCAGAACTTGATTCTATTAAATGTATGTTTGAAGGACCTGACCCTATATACCAGGCTTGCAAGGCTGATATTATAAATCTTGATCATGAAACTCATTTTTTTCATTATGCTGGGCATTCTCAGTTTGACTCACTTGTATTACACAAAAATGATGGTAGCAATAGTGAAGAAAAGCTGAATTTATATGATATTTTAATGAATGTTTATTTACCCAAAACCTATTTAGTCACCCTAAGTTCCTGTGAAACAGGACTTAATGATCCGGGGATGGTGGATGAATGCATAGGTTTAACTTCTGCCTTCCTTTATTCAGGATCGGCCACTGTAATCTCAAGTCTTTGGTCAATATCAGATGTATCAACTACGCTATTAATGAATAAAATGTATACGAATATCAAGAAAGGTATGACAAAGGTGGAGGCATTAAGAGACGCTCAACTATGGCTTAAACAAAGAGAAAATAATAAAGAACATCTCGATATACTATCTGATATAGATAATATTCATTGGTCAGATACTAATTTGCCCACACCCAAAATACCTGACTTCTCATCGATATTTTATTGGGCTGGATTTATCTGCTCTGGAGACAACTTGGATTAAAGGTATTTTACAAATACCTTTAAAACTTAGACGACTTTCATTTCTAATACTGACTCTATCCACTCAAAATCCTTTAATGTGGGCAATGTATGGAATAGTTCATCAAGGATAGAGGCAATATCTTCATCTTCATAGTTTATTTCTTCTACTTTGATAATAGGTTTGAAAGACCAGATTGCTTTTAGGTAATGTATACCTTTTGGTTTAGTAGCTTTTATACCAATGCTTATGTTATCATCCGCTTTTACAAAGTTATCCATATATGATTCGCTTGGAAATATCAATTCCAAGTTATATTCTGCATCATAATGGAATACTACTAAATAGCCATCTTTTTGAGGTGTTTCAATTCTTATTATAATTCTCTCGCCAATAGAATAAGAATTTTTGTTTGATGGCAAACCCCTTACTGCTTCATGACTATAAATATAAGTTGTACAATTAAGAGAAGATGAAGATATTAATTTATTAAGTTTTTTTATATGACTCATAAAGTAATCTTTACTACTTAAGAAAGATTTTCTATCAAGGGCCTCTTTATCTCTAATCAGTGACAGTAATTTATTTGATAATTGAGACTTGTTAAAAATATTTTGTATATAATATTCTTTTACTTCGGCATCAGGTGAATCACCTACAAACTCTTTTAATTCCTTTAATACATCTTCACAGTACGAACAGTTTTCGATATGGTGTGAAAGGGTTTCCTTCTCTATTCCTAGCATATTGCCACATAAATATTCAGCAAGTTCAGAGATATTTGGACAGTGACCCCTTTGGTTTTTACTATATTTGTTCATCTAATTTAATGCTCTAGCAAATAATTAAAATTAGCTTTAAATCTCTCAAATGATTATAGGCGATGTGGCCTTACCTCAGAAATTAATTTATTTTTTATTAAGATTAATGTGTTCTCTTGTGATATTTGTATTTTTCGTTCAAGATATTTGTACATTCTCCAGTAACCAGATTCTCTTAAATTCCATAATTTTTGATTTTCGCCTAGATCTCCTTTCAACATACCGGAGATTTCTCTAATAGTATTAAAACAGAAAAAACGTCAAGAAAAAACCAGTCAAAACCGTTGAATTTCCCA
>CAZDWF010000276.1:0-2261 GCA_964508895.1 uncultured Bacteroidales bacterium | reverse complement strand
TATTATGGCAACTTATTCAAAAGGAATCCTAGGTGGATTCATGGGCAAAGTCGGAAATGTTGTAGGAAGCAGAATTTTCGGCATTGATGTGATGAGATCATATCAACCCAACGTAAAAAATCCTAACACTGAAGGGCAACGCTCTCAAAGAGGAAAGTTTCGTTTGATCGTAGCTTTCATCTCCCTGATGTTACCCCTTTTCAAACAAGGATTTAAATTTGCAGCAAACAAAATGTCTGCATTCAACAAAGCAGTATCTGTAAACATTGTAGATGCAATCACAGGTACTGAACCAAATTTTCAGATAGATTACCCAAATGTGGTTTTTTCTCAAGGTACTCTTGATGGACTCTACGAAGAAGGAGTAACATTTGATGTAACTCCCTTTACTGTTAACTTTAACTGGACAAGCAATCCTGGACCTAATGCTGACGTTAATGACAAATTTGTTGGAATCGTTTACAACCCAACTAAAGATGCTTTTAAGTCACTCGAAACATCATTGCGTCAGAATGAATTATGCGATATCACAGTTCCAAACGACTGGGCAAGTGATACAGTACACGCATGGGGTTATTATGTAGGAGCAGAAGTTTCAGCTGTAAGTGACAGTCAATATCTTGGCACCGGTATTATAGCCAGCACTTAATCAAAAGCCAAAAAGTGCAAACCGGAAAAACAAAATCCCTGCAGAAATGTGGGGATTTTTTATTCCTATTTTTTGATGATAATTTCTTTTTTTTACCTAAAGATTCCGTTCTTTTCCTATTGGACTGAATATTAGAGATAAGAATTATTGGATTTATAAAGAGCTGATTAAAAGCAATATATAGGAAATTGAATAATCCCATACGGGCTGCTACGAATCAGTAAGTTATGGAATGAAGGGTTGCAAATATTCTATATTTCAATAGCTTACTGATTTTTTCATCCAAAAAGTACAACCTCCTATTTAATGTTTTTGGCAAAATGTTAGGCCATTAAAATTTGCTAAAAATGAAAAATCCATCTATTAAAGTAGAGTTAAGGCCGAACTGCGCTAATAATGACGGGAGCCGCACCGTTGTCATTAGTTTAATAATTGACCGGCAGCCACGGTATTATTCCTTTGGGATCACCTTCCAGGAAAAGACTGGAACAGTAATTTAAGACGATTTTAAAAGGCTTCTCCCCTATCCTGGACAAACAACCTGTTAATTGAAAAACTTGAAAACAAAGCCTGGAAAATCCTTTTTGATTCCAAGATTAATGATAGGCATCTTTCATTTGATATTTTCATAAGGGGATTTCAAAATGAAAATTATGGAAGTCAATCATTTATTGTGTTTATAGATACTATGATTAAAAAATATTCGGGAATTGTTTCTTTAGGAACTTTAAAAAACTACAACAGTCAAAAAAACAAATTAGAAGAGTTTAGAAGCGAGATCCTATTAAAGATATTGATAGGCCAATTATGGATCAATATAAAAAATATCTGTTGACTAAGGCTAAGAATAATGACAATACCACATCAAAAGCGTTGATTTTTATTAAAAATATGCTCAATAAAATCCTTAAAGAAAGAGTAATTGATAAGAATCCTGTTGAAAGTTATTCTATTGAACGCAGAAATGGGAATAGGGAGTTTTTAACGCCTGAAGAACTTGAATCATTACAAAATTTATATAATAGAAAAGAGCTAAAGCCACATTTACAAAACGTATTGCAATATTTTCTGTTTTCATGTTATACCGGATTACAATTACGGTATCAGGATATTTATAATTTTAGGTTCTCAGATTTTATTGACAGAAGGACCATTCGGTTTAAGATGGATAAAGTAAAGGAATATGTGACAATTCCATTGATTCAGGATGCTATAAATCTTGTACCTGAGGAAAAACTTGTTAATCAGAAAGTATTTCGGGTTATTGCAAATCAATCTACATATAAAGCATTGAAAAAATCATAGAATCCACTAAAATATATAAGAGAATCTCTTTTCATTGTGCCAGGAATACTTTCGCAACTATATGCAATGCCAAAAGAATACCTACTGTAGTAATCTCAAAAGTTCTAAGTCATTCAGATTTGAAGATTACTCAGATCTATACCAACATTATTGATTTAATTATCATCTTAATAATTAAATTTTACAAAAGCTACTTGACTGTATTAATTTATTTTTAGAAATTAATTTCACAAAATATAATCCATTACTGTAATCTCTAACGTCAATTCTTATTTGATTTTGATCAAATGGCATATTTATCTCATCC
>CAZDWF010000275.1:0-2278 GCA_964508895.1 uncultured Bacteroidales bacterium | reverse complement strand
TAAAAGAAGGTGTTGCTTCAAGGGGAGGAAGTAAACAAGGATGGGCACATTGGATTTCTGCAAGTATTGATGAACGAATTAAAATAGCCCTGCCGTTTGCTTATATGTATCAAGATTTCGAAGAGGGAAGTTCAAGATGGTATACTGATTGGGCGTGTTCACAAGATAATATTGCAAAAGCAATTAGATTAGCAGGTAAAGGCGATATTGATCAATTAATTGATTATTCTCGCTGGTTAGAGTATACAGATTCGGGAGAGGCATTTCTTGAAACCTATTCAGTTGAAAGGTTTAAGGATGATATTAATGTGCCTGTTATGTTAGTATGCGGAGGCAGAACAATTTCCGGAACTCATGATCAGCAATTTCCTCTTGGCGCGGAAACAGATTTTCTTGAAAATTTCATTGATATAAAAAAGAATGTTTCTGAAATAAGATACCTGCAAGAAGATAATTGCCACATACCTGGGCAAGACATGGCAACTACTTTAATCAATGATTATTTTAACAAAGTTAAACCTTTACAAGTATCAGATGTTAGTATAACCGAACAAGGAAATAAAATAGTAATTAATGCAAATATTCTTAATAGCAGAGAAAAGCCTAAAGTGTATTTCAATTATGCCTTAAATAATGAAAGAGTTTGGCATAAGTTGTCTGAATCTGATTGGAAAGAAATTGAAATGCATAACGAACGAGGTTCAAATTACAAATTAACTATTTCAAAGCCAATTGGTATGATAGCTTATTTTGTAGGAGCAGAAGAGACAGTGGATGGTTACGACCGTATTGATAATAGTTTGATTGAATTTCATAATGAATATCCAAAAGAGTTTTGCTATATGCAGAAATAGCGTTAAAAGAACTTGTACAAAACATATTTTATGAAGAAAAAATACTTACTCTTAGCAATAGGGATACTATTGCTTTTCGTTCTAGTATTATCACAAAAGAACAAGACAAATACTCCGGAAACCATTGATAAAATAAGCACTGAATTTTCAAATGAGCAAAAAGTGGAAATAATTGGCTATACTGGTGATGCAATGGAGCCTTATATTTCCAGGGATGAAAAGTATCTCTTTTTTAATGAGCATCAAGGAGAAAACTCCAAAGAGCTTTATTATGCAGAAAAGATAGATAATCTTACTTTTCAATATAAGGGTAAAGTACAAGGCGTTAACTCCCCTGAAGTTGATGGCAACCCAACAATGGATTCCAAAAATAACTTCTATTTCATTACGACTCGAGATTTATCTTCTGGAGATTTTGACACTCTTTATACTGGTGTATTTAAGGATGGAGTTGTAGAAAATCTAAATAAAGTCAAAGGAACAATTAATATAGATAAAAAAATGTGGATAAATATGGGTGTTGAAATAACAAAAGATGGAAATACTATGTATACTTCAAATGCTAGATTCAAAATTGGCAACAATTTTCCATCGGAAGGAAATATAAGGCTTGCTATAAAAGAAGGCGATGAGTTCAATATTCCCAATAATGAACAAGAAATTCTGAAAAATATCAATACTGATTATGCAATAGAATATGCTGGCGAGGTTTCTGATAATGGACTGGAATTATTTTATTCACAAGTAACCCTATCTAAACCACCAGTATTCAAATTATATAGCGCAAAAAGAAGTAGTATTGATAAACCCTTTGAAATACCAGAATACATAGCTGAACCATTTAAAAACAATAAATACGCGTTTGTTGAAGGACCTACACTATCTCCTAATGGAAAAAGGCTTTATTATCACAAGCTTGATAAGGAAAAATTTTCAATATTTATGCTTACAAGAAATTAATAAACTCATCCTCTATTACTTCTTTTTGCTTAAAGAATTTTCAGTCTCGATAACAGACTTATAAAAGAAAAAACCGCCTCAACCTAATCGGTGTATTGGCGGTAAATATTAGCAAACTTATTCCCCTCTGCGTATTACTGTTACGACGATAACAGTAGAAGTTATCAACGAACTGATCACCATAGAACCAAACAAACTTAAATCCAAATTCTTAATAGACCCAAGTGCTAAAGTTAGTTGTATTGTCAAGAAAACAATAAACATTACAACTGAAACTCCGCGAAGCTCTTCAGGTTTTGCTTTAACTGAAGAAATAAGTTGTGGAGCAATAGCTATAGGATTAAGAAAAACAATTAATCCATAAATAAATGAGAACAAATCTGTCTGAAGAAATAACATCTGTGACTGCAACCATTGTATTATCTGCATTTCTGCCTCCTATTTTTCATTATCGAGTTGACAAT
>CAZDWF010000274.1:0-2301 GCA_964508895.1 uncultured Bacteroidales bacterium | reverse complement strand
TTAGCTTACTCCATGCATTGGATCCCAGTTTATCTATCCTGGGAGCACTTCCTTCTTTACCAACATATTTTGCAATCCTGTGTAATGAATGTATGCTTACATAAAGCAGATCATGATTCTTGTATATCAAACGAATGGCTTCCTGCTGTTTGCCATTATTCTCAATTTTTTCCAATCCATCGAATCTTCCTACTCCGTGGTCAATATGAGTAACATAATCACCCTGCCTGAGATCATAAAGGTCTTTAAGAGTAATCTGTTCTTTGCGTGTAAATGAATCTTTAAGCTGGAATTTGTGATAACGCTCGAATATCTGATGATCAGTATAACAGGCTATTTTATTTTCAATATCAATAAAACCTTCATGTAATGATTGATTGATAGTATCATAAGAAAATTCAAACTGAAAAGTGCTTCTGAATTTTACATCCTTAAAAATGGTATGTAGTCTTTCGATCTGTTTAGGATTATCAGAAAAAATATAGTTCTTGATTCCTTTCTGATTATTCTTATGCAGGTCAGAGATCAAAAGTTCAAAGTTTTTATTAAATGATGGCTGTGGACTCTGCTTAAAGATTATCTCTTCTCCTTTGCTATCAGTATAATGATTTCCAAATTCAATAATACTGTGCTTCTCAAGATCAGAAATAAACTCACCACTAAGGATGAAACTATTCTTGGGATGAGATCTTGCTTCTTCGGCTTCCTGGTCATCATATATCCTAAGAATTTTTTCAAACTCTTCGTTTATCCTATCTACTGAAAAGCGAACATCCTCTATCCAAATATTTGAATTTTCAGAAAGAAATGTGAGAAAAGAGTTCATTTTAAACTCTATAGTATTACTATGGATATCCGGAAGGATTGATATCCTGCTAAACTGTTCCAGTGAAAGCTGGCTTGAAGGATCAAAGCTTCTGATAGATTCAACCTCATCTCCAAAGAACTCTATCCTGAATGGATAATCATTAGAATAAGAAAATACATCAACGATCCCACCCCTTACAGCAAATTGACCGGGTTGAACAACAAAATCCTCTCTTTCAAAACCGTATTCATTAAGCACATCGATAATAAAATCAAGTGAGATATCCTCACCTTTATGAAGCTTTATACTATTTTTTGTAAGGTATCGCCTGTTAACAATTTTCTCGCACAATGCTTCAGGATAGGTAACCACTATCTTTCTTTTAGAAGATGAGCTAAGCCTGCTCAATACCTCTGAACGGCTAAGGGTATTTGATTTATCTGTTTGATGTGCATCATGAGTTCTTTTGTAGGATGTTGGGAAAAAAAGCACCTTTTTCCTGGCATAGGCAAGATCTTTTTCTTCAAACAAACTTTCAAGGTCGTTGTAAAAAAAAGCGGCAGATTCTTTATCATTTAAGATAAAAATATTGGTTCCTTGGATGTTCTTCGATACCGTGCATGCAAGTATTGATCTGAAAGAGCCTGTCAATCCCTTTAGCATTAGATGCTTCTTGTCATTATCAGATAAGAGCCTCTGAACCTCCTTCAGGTTCTTCCATTCAGTGAAAAGATGTATTAATTCTTCTGTTTTCAATTTCCCAGACTTACATAATCAATTACAAAAGTATTATTTTTGTAACAGTTCAATCAAATAAAACAAGATGAAAGTATTTAAGTTTGGCGGTGCATCAATTAAAAATGCAAGCAGTATAAGGGATGTTGCAGTTCTCTTAAATAATTACAAGGATGAAAAAATTGCAATAGTTTTATCTGCAATGGGCAAGAATACTAACAAACTTGAAGAACTTACCAAAGCTGTTTATTCAAACAATCCTGATGCATCAGAGATATTCAGAAGTTTCAAAGATTATCATCTCAAAATAATTAATGATCTATATCCAGGAATGAGTTCTTTGCCTGATAAGTTGACAAATCTCTTTGACAGGCTCGAAGAAATCATCCTTTCAGGCAGGAATAAGTCTGATTCAGCAGGGGTTTCATTTAATAAACTTTACGATGCAATAGTACCTTTTGGTGAATTTGTATCTACAATGATTTTGCATGAATATCTTAATAAGAATCAAATACCTATTCAATGGGTTGATGCAGCGAAGCTTATTATAACTGATGATACTTTCAAAGAAGGGAATGTAATATGGGATAAGACTGTGACGAGCATATATTCTGTTACCAAAGAACTTTTTGAGAAATCAAACTTTATAATAACACAGGGATTTATCGGAGCAACAGTTAATGGGGAATATACTACACTTGGAAGAGAAGGTTCAGATTATACAGCTTCCATCCTGGCAAATATTTTGGATGCTGAAG
>CAZDWF010000273.1:0-2305 GCA_964508895.1 uncultured Bacteroidales bacterium | reverse complement strand
TGATAAACTTGAAATGCTTAAAATAATTAAAAAACCAGAACAGCTTGAAGGGATATCTGAAGAAATAGGCTACTAGAAAGGAATTGAAATGGAACGAAGAACCATAATAGATGGTACCGATGTAATAATTGGCAATTTTGATAAAGAATTTCATAACAATAAGTATGATTTGTATTTCAATACTAAAACTGGATTTGAAGTCCTCACAAAAGACCCATTTTATACTGACCTTCCTACGATGCTGGATATCGGTATAATGGGACATTGCACAAATCAGTGCACCTTCTGTTATCAAGGTAGCACAAAACAAGAACACATGAAATTGGAGGACTTCAAATTCATTATCGACCAAGTAAAACATCATGCTAGTCAGGTAGCTCTTGGTGGTAGAGGTAATCCAGAAGATCATCCGCAATTTGAAGAAATTATCAAATATGCAAGAGAGAATAATGTGGTGCCCAATTATACTACAGCAGGCAACAATTTAGACCACAGGATAGCAAAGTTGTCCAAAGAGTATTGCGGTGCTGTTGCTGTATCGATGTATGACCAACATTATACTTTTAAAGCATTGAATGAGTTATTGTTGAATAAAGTAAAAACGAACATACACTGGATATATGATAGATATAGCCATTTTTTTATTATGGATGTATTGGAAGGCAGTGATATATGGAATGAGTTTGACTATGAAGAACTTAATGCTCTTATACTACTGTTATTTAAACCAAAAGGTAACGCGGAAAATTTAAAATACTGGATGCCAACAATCGCTCAAACGAAAGAACTTTCACATGCTATCACCAATTCTAATTTACCATTTAAAATAGGCATGGATTCTTGTCTAATAAATAAAACTCAACCATATATGGAATTAGGTAGGTTACAAACCTTATCCATCGATACTTGTGAGTCCGCTAGAATGAGCGTTTATATTTCACCTGATATGAAGATGATTCCTTTTTCTTTTATGGATCCTAAATATGGAGAAGATATGCGTTTGAATAGTATAGAGGCCATATGGAATAACGCATCTATATTCAAACAAACTAGAAAAATGCTACAAGATAATCCGTACACCTGTCCTGCATTAAGGAGATGTGACAATGAGTTCACTCAAAAAAGGTGATAGAGTAAGAGTAATATCTAAATCAATATATGGCCCGTTAGCTGACTGGATGAAGGATGAGATAGGCGTTGTAAAGCGTGTTGAATGTACTTGTTTCGCTATTAATTTTCCTGACTCCTTAAAAAATCCTGAAGGAAGTACATATGGGTATGCATTTGAGAGGCACGATCTTATTTATGTTTATAGTAAAATAGACATATTATTTGATGATATATTGAAAAGGATTTGTTATGAAAAAGGGTGATAAAGTAGTCGCAATATCAAGAAATAAACCATGGAGTTATAATGTGTATTCATATTCTCCAGAAAAACATCACAAAGGCACAGGCATAGTACAAGAACCACATAGTGATGGCTGGGTGAGAGTATGTTTTCCCGAATCTCCTCAACCGTATTATAATCATATATTTGATGAGTCTGACCTAAGGCCTTATAGGGACCCTATATGTGACTTGTTCGATAATATAATAGAGGAATTATGAGGGACACTTATAATTTTAAAACTACTGTTAGGTATGCATGTGATATGTGTGATGGTGCATCCATAATATTAAAACACGACAATATAATTAGAAAAAGAGTATTTACATGGTGCAGTGAGTGTAGGAAGTACACATATCATAAGCATAAAAATGGGGATGACATATAATTGGCATCCCCATTTGATTATTGTTCTATCTTCTTAGTATCTCTTTTACCTCATCTTCATATTCAGGAGCATCTATAGCGTAGTACTCTTTACACTTGATTATACATTCCCAATCACTCAATCCACGGCCCACACTTTTCCTTCTCATTATCATAGGCAGACCTTTACTATCCAAATATCTATCAAATTCCTTTCTCATATCTCTGAGGGCCTTCCTTAGAAATTCATCATCTTGATATTCGCTTGCCAATTTTTTGGCATCAAAGTCTACACCTTCCCACTCGCCACCTGTAAAATATTCCCATAATGTTGTGACATTCGGATGCACAACGTACTTGAATCTGCCTACAGGAAATACTATATATTTATATGTACCAAAGTTCATTATACCTAAGCCGCCACAGAAAAGTCCATCTTTTCGAGTATTCCATCCAAATTTCTCTATACTCCATTTGCCTAATAAATCATGGAGTTCTTTATCTATAAATCTTGGATCTCTACCGCCTTTTACTTTCCTTTTAACGCCC
>CAZDWF010000272.1:0-2330 GCA_964508895.1 uncultured Bacteroidales bacterium | reverse complement strand
TATAGTGCCTTTATCTGGTTTGGACTTAACAGATATAGATCCTTTATGCAGATGCATAATCTGACGTGAAAGACTCAGTCCGATACCAGAACCATTCTTCTTTGAAGTAAAAAATGGCATAAATATTTTATCCAGGATGTCGGGTTTTATTCCATATCCATTATCCTGAAAATCAATTATAACTCTATTGCTTTGATTTAATGTTGCCAGGATCTCTAATTCTGGTTTATCAGCTTTTTTAACAGCATCTATTGCATTAAGCATAAGGTTTATAATAACCTGATCCAGCAGATCAGGATCTGCTGTGATCATCAGGTCAGGAGGAAATAATTTCACATTACAATTTATATTAAGCTCATCCATTTTCGGCTTAAGTAATTGTTTAGATCTGGTAAACACATCAGACAAAGGGAGGTATCTGAAATTTGGTTTTGGTATCCTGGTTAAGTTCCTGTATATTTCAACAAAATTCAAAAGTCCCTGGCTTCTATTTTGAATTGTTGTTATAGCTCCTTCTATATTCTCTATATCCTCTTCATCAAGTTCCCTTAATTGAATATATTCATTATCCTCCTTAAGAAGCATTTCTCTAACAGTAGAGGCAAGTGATGAGATAGGTGTTATAGAATTTGTAATCTCATGAGTTAATACTCTTATAAGCTTTTGCCAGGATTCAATTTCCTTTTCATCCAGTTCAGAGCTGATATTCTGTAGTGAAACTAAAACAAATTCTTCTCCTCTCATTCTGAATTCTGTAGCAGAAACAGCTAACTGTAACAACTCATCCTGAAGAAATACTTTTATTAATGTTTTATCACCTGCATTAAGCTTTAACAATATCTCAGGAAGATCTTCCTTTACAACTGCAAGATCATTAATAAAGCGAATGGATCTGATTTTTAGCAATTTCTTAAATGCATTATTGATAATATCAACCTTACCATCTTTTGTAAATACAATAATTCCTATTGTAACATGCTGTACCAATGTTTGCAGATAATTATAATGTTCTTCCTTTTCAGCACGGTTTTTCTTGAAGTCATCGATCACCTGGTTAAACTCCCGGCTTAATCCATCAAAACTTTTACCTAAATCCTGCTCTGTGAATGATGAAGAAAAGTCAGAATGCCGAATACTTTGAAGAAAATGTCCCAACCTTCTATTGGTTCTTTCAACATATCGGATTAAAAGTATGATTTGTCCGATAATTAACAGTCCCATAATAAAAAGGCTGATATTATAAGGTGTACGAATGTAAATGTAATAGATCAGGAATATTGAGAATGCAAGTAGAATTATCCTTAATATTACCTGTATCCTGAATCTTTTAAAGACCATATTTCTCTATCCTCCTATATAAGGAAGCCCTGGTTAAACCAAGTTCTTTGGCTGCTTTGCTAATATTTCCACCATGCTTGTCGATAACTTTTCTGATCAGCATTTTTTCCGTTTCTTCCAGGTTCAAATTACTCGTCTTGATAGTTTCATCAACAGTATCTTCAGTTTTTGAAAGGAAGAAGTCATCAGGTTGTAGTATATTCGAATCACTCATTATCACAGCTCTTTCTACAGCATGTTGAAGTTCCCTGATATTTCCGGGCCATTGGTGCTTTTCAAGTCTTTTTAATGCAGCAGGGCTAACTCTTTTCATTGCCATTTTATATTTCTGGCAATATATATCCAGAAAGTGATCCAGCAACATACTGATATCCTCCTCCCTGTCTCTTAGGGGTGGTAAGTTAATTTCAACAGTGTTAATTCTGTATAACAGATCCTGCCTGAATTTATTTTCATTAACCATCTGATACAGAGGCATATTTGTTGCACAGATCAGCCTTACATTAATTGAGATCTCCTTATTGGTCCCTAATCGCACAACTTTTCTGTTTTGCAGAACGCTTAATAGTTTCGACTGAAGTGATAATGAAAGGTTTCCGATTTCATCCAGGAAAATAGTTCCTTTATCAGCAGCTTCAAATCTACCTGCCCTGTCTTCTTTTGCATCGGTGAAAGCACCCTTTTTGAAACCAAACAATTCACTTTCAAAAAGAGTTTCACTGATAGCCCCCAGGTCAACACTGACAAATACCTCATCTTTCCTTTTAGATCTGTCATGAATTGCCCTGGCAATCAACTCCTTACCCGTGCCATTCTCTCCAAGAATTAAAACATTAGCTTCAGTTACAGCAACCTTTTCAACTGTGCTCATTACTTTAGCAATAGCCAGACTATTACCAACCAGCATCCTGTTATCAGATAGTTCTGATCCACTTACTTTATGCTTCTGTTTTGCTTTAATATCGTTGAGTTCGCCTTTCGATTTCTTCAAC
>CAZDWF010000271.1:0-2359 GCA_964508895.1 uncultured Bacteroidales bacterium | reverse complement strand
GGCATCAAAGCTTGGTGCCTATCAACTTGGTTTTATTTTTCCTGTAATAGCAGGAAAATATTGCGGCAATATGAATGATTGCCCTTTGTTTTGAGTTTATTCTTCTAACATCATTTGAAAGTTTTTCAGACAGCTGAGATAACAATGATACATTTAAATCATTATTTGCTTCAATGCATATCGGAATATTAGAAAAATCAACTACTTTGTCTGTAGTAAAAGTTTGTAAAGGGTAAAATACACCATAGTTTTTTGAGTATCCTGTAAAGACATTCATATTAATAGTTCCGGACAGATGAAGAAGTAAATGATCTGAAAAACTTGTCTGGACCAACACCTCACCAATAGCCTCATCAGCAATACAAAAGAAATAGGCATCTGCATTCTTATCAATTTCACTAATTTTCGAACAATATGAGGCATTAATTCTTTCAGCAAGGCTTTTTGCCTTAATCACATTCCGGCCATAAACCTGCAGAACCTTAATACCTATTGAATACAATGCCAATGATAAGTGATTTGCAACATTGCCTGTTCCAATAATTACTACTCTATTTATTTCCTGCACTATTCTTTCTATTATCAATGATTTACGAAAATACGAAAATAAGCAACTATTTGTGTCTAATTCAATAGCAATAAAACTTTTTGTTCAATGATTTGTTAGTTCTGTTTACAAGCGAAATAAATAACTCCATATTAATGTCTGGCTATTACTCAATAAAAGACCTTGAAAGACTGACTGGTATAAAAGCACATACTCTCAGAATATGGGAAAAAAGGTATAATATTGTTGAGCCACAGCGTAGCGAGTCGAATATCAGATCATATACAGATAAAAATCTCAAGAAACTTCTCAATATTTCCATCCTGGTAAAAAACGGATATAAAATATCCAGGGTAGCAGATCTTTGTTCATCAGATATAAATAAGAAGATAATTGAGATCTCAAGACTCAACAACAATCATAACAGCGAAATCGAAGGCTTAATAATTTCAATGATTGAACTGGATGAGGCAAAATTTGAAAAGATCCTTAATTTATCTGTGATAAAAATGGGATTTGAAAAAACGGTGTATAATATAATATATCCACTCTTTGAAAAAATTGGTGTTTTATGGCAGACCGGATCCATTAACCCGGCACAGGAACACTTCATCTCAAACCTTGTAAGAAGAAAATTATTCGTTGCAATAGATGGTTTATCATACAACACCAAAGCCTATGCAAAGAATTTTGTATTATTCCTTCCTGAATGGGAACTGCATGAGATTGGATTGCTGTTATACGATTACCTTATCAGAAAAAGTGGAAACAGGGTTATTTACCTGGGACAAAGTTTACCTTTTGAAGACCTGGTATCGATATGTAATGACATAAATCCTGAATTCATACTTACAAGCTTAACAGCTTCCGTTCCTGCGGGTGAATTAAAAGAATATTTAAAGCAATTATCTGCAAACTTCAATGACAAAAGTATTTTCATTTCAGGATTACAAACTTCCAATATTCTATTTCCACTTCCTGCAAATATAATATCCTTGAAATCAGCGAATGATTTCAAGGGAAAGTACTTACAATAATATCTAAACACCCCAATTAACTCTTGCATTTTTGTTAAGATCTCTTTGTTAAACAATTAACATTGTGATTAAGAGCATATTTTCACCCTTTAAATTTCGAATTTTTATATGGCTGTGTTCCAGCCTTTTACTATTCTTATTTAGATTAAGTAAAAAATACTTGCCAAAAAACTTGACATATATATATTTCTATGTTTAACTTTGTCGAATATTAATTAAACAATAAACCCATTATAATATGAGCTCAATCGAATTTAACTATATGCTTACAAACATGGAGAAGCACCTTGAATATTTTGCCAGGAGATTAACCAACAATGAAGATGATGCTAAAGATCTATTGCAGGAAACATTTTTAAAAGCTTTAGTATTTCAGAACAAATTTACAGAGTCAACAAATTTCAAGGCATGGCTTTTTACCATAATGAAAAACATCTTTATTAATAACTACAGAAGAAATGTCAGAGCAAAAACAATAATAGATACTACTGACAACTTATATCATATTAATAATAGTTACAACTCTACATCAATTACTCCTGAATCAAATATATCAGAACAGGAGATACGTACAGAAATTTCTGATCTGGAAGACGACCACAGAATACCTTTTGAAATGCATACCAAAGGATTTAAATATAAAGAAATTGCTGAAAAACTTGATATTTCAATAGGAACTGTGAAGAGTCGTATCTTTTTTGGAAGAAAGAAATTAATGAACTCCTTAAAAGACTTTAAGAACTAATTGATTTATCTTATATCATAATAAATAGTA
>CAZDWF010000270.1:0-2387 GCA_964508895.1 uncultured Bacteroidales bacterium | reverse complement strand
TTTTCAAAACAGCAATAGCGGTATTATTGCGGCGAATAGAAATTACGGAATTAATAAAGCTAAAGGCGAATATATTGCTTTTTGTGATGACGATGACATTTGGTATCCTGATAAATTAGACTGCCAGCTAAAAGAATTGCATGATAATTCCTCTGGATTATGTTTTACAAATTTCGATTACATAAATGAAGATGGAATGAAATTAGAAAAAAAACACAAAATTAAAAAGCGCTATCTAAAGCCGACATTTAATAAATTTATACTGGGCGGCGGTGGCATATGTAATTCATCAGTCATGATTAGACGAGAGATAGTTGGTACTGTTGGTTTATTTGACGAGGATTCGCAACTAATAGCGGTTGAGGATTATCATTACTGGGCAAGAATTTTACACAAATACAAAGGCTGTTGTATTGGCAAGAAACTAGTTAGTTATCGAATAAATAGAATGAAAAGTATTCAACCTTCCAGTAAAGTCGATTGGTTCAAAAAAGAATTATATTTATTAAGATCAATTCATTCCTTAGTTAGTATTAATAAAATATATTATTATGCCAAGCATATTAAGCTAACAGCCGTTCTTTTATTGAAATTATTGAAATCTGTCTAAACATCAAAAGCAGGATAAAGGCATCCATGATTCTTCATGGTAAAAATGATCAATTTTTTCTCTGGTTATTCATAATAGTTGGAACTCTGGTATCTCTCACATTTGATATTGCTATCATTTTAATCTATTATTTTATTATATTCTTGAGTCTGTCATTTAGTAAATACTTTAAGAAATTACCACTGTTCTTCTTTCTTTCTTTCATTTTTTTATATCCGCGTGTAGCCAATAATTTTTCTGCAATTAATCAAAAAGGCATATTATTAGGAGTCACTTGCATCGTATTCTATTTACTTTACAGAAAATACAATTATCATTGGAGGGAAAATAAGGCTTTAAAAAGGACTATCTTTTTATGGGTTTTCTGGGGTTCATTTGCTTATTTAATAACGCTTATTGCTTATTTAGCATATGAAATAGGAGGAATCAATATCCTTGAATTTTGGGGTCAGCCACCTCTGTCCACTTCGAAAATAATGATTTATATTACAACTGTTCCGATAGTTTTTCTTATTCTTGTACCAATGGTATCAGTAAATAAGACAAATAGTTTTAAAAAGACTTTTCAACTATACTCAATTTTAGTGTCTATTGTAGTTATTATCGGCTTTCTTCAATATTACACGGGAATAACAATTATAGATGAAGCATATAGTAGTCAGTTTATTAAAGACAAACGCATATATAGTTATTCACTACCATCTCCTGACCTATTAGGTCGTGTGATCGTTTTCCCAATATTACTTTTGACTAATTATTTCATAATTCGAATTAGAAGAAGGAGTTTCATTTATTTATTGGTATTTATTATTTCGATTGTATCTTTATTACTGACTTTTAGTCGAGCTACATATATATCAGTTGCGGTAGGTGTATTATTTATTTTTTTATTAAATATTGACAAGGTTTCTTCATTGATGAAATCTATAGCCGTTGCGTTATTAATAGTCCTGGTGATATCTTTTCTTAATATTCCTTCATATTTTCATTCTACAGGAAGGTTATCCAACCCAGTTGCAAGTTTAGAAAGGAGATTATACTATCAATCATTTGGACTATCAATCTTGGCAAAAAATCCTATTTTTGGATCACTCACTGGCAGATATACTGAACTTGCACAAGATTCGGGAATAGAAATAACCGGTTCGGTTCATAGTTTATATATGGGAACTGCCCTGAATTTCGGTATTCCCATGGCTCTAATTATTATATTTGTTTTAATATACTCATTTCTTTTAGGAGTAAAAGTATTAAAACAATACAAAAAGGAATTATCGCTTATAGAAAATTCTTACTTGAATATATTTTTAATTACTTCTACTGCCTACTCTGTTTCCATGATATTTCACGGACTCTCGGAAAACTTCAATTACTTTCTAATTTTTCTGAATATGGGATATATTTTCACTGCCAAAAATACTCTAATAAGACAAATGAAAACCATTAAGTTAAACCCTATTTAGGATATTAATATTTAGATGTTAAAAAATCTTCTTTTTATTGGAGCCTTCCCCCCTCCATATCATGGTGCAAATATTGATAACATGAATCTGGTTGCTCATTGGAATTCTTCAAACATCAACCTTTCAGTATTAGATATATCAAATCATGATAAGACTTTTTTTGAATTTGGAGGTAAAATTACAAAAGGGAATGTGCTTGCCACACTGAAAGGCCTTAAAAAATTGTTGTTTTCTCTTAAGAGTTGGAATTATGACTATGTTTTGTTTCATTTATCGCAAGGAATTTTGGGCATATTTAAGGAAAGTTTATTTAT
>CAZDWF010000269.1:0-2390 GCA_964508895.1 uncultured Bacteroidales bacterium | reverse complement strand
TTTTAGTAGTTAGTACTTACTAAATAGATCTAAAAACTAAAAGCTAAAAGCTAAATGCTAAAAACTAAAAGCCAAATGCCTGACAGAATTGTAATAAGCGGATTAGGGATCATTTCTTCTATTGGAATAGGAGTTGAAGAGTGCATTAGCTCACTGAAGCTTGAAAGATCAGGCATTGGCAAACTTAAATATTTCGATTCAATACATAAGGATGAGATCCCTGTTGCAGAGGTGAAAGCAAGTAGTGATGAGTTGTATGAGATGGCAGATGTAAAGGATGAAGAAGTCTATACCCGTACTTCATTACTTGGGATGATAGCCGCTAAAGAAGCTCTCCGGGATTCGGGGCTTAATAAATCGGAAACGGAGAATGCAGGAATGGTATCAGCAACCACAGTAGGAGGTATGGTCAAAAGTGAAAACCATTACCTTGATTTCCTGCAGAATAATAATAGTAATAAGTATATCGGAACTCATGATTGTGGAGACAGCACTGAGAAGATAGCTAACTTCCTGGGTATAAAAGGATACAGAACTACCATAAGTACTGCTTGCTCATCAGGAGCAAATGCCATGATGCATGGGGCCAGACTGATCAGGCATAGTATTGTTGATAAAGTGATTGTGGGTGGAACGGATGCCCTTTCAAGATTTACGCTAAATGGGTTTAATACCCTTATGATACTCGACAGGACTCAGTGCCATCCTTTTGATGAAAACCGGAACGGACTTACTATCGGGGAAGGTGCAGCATACCTGGTAATTGAATCGGAAAAGAGTTTCAAAGGATCAGGGAGGAAATGTTATGGCTACCTGAGTGGATATTCCAATGCGAATGATGCATACCATCAAACTGCATCATCACCCGAAGGAACAGGTGCCATTATCGCTATGAGAAATGCACTTGACAAAGCAGGCCTGAAACCAGAGGATATTGACTATATAAATGCACACGGTACTGGTACTATCAATAATGACCTGACGGAAGGTGTTGCTTTACAGGAGATCTTTAAAGGGAATATTCCACCAATGAGCTCTACAAAGCCTTATACAGGACATACCTTAGGAGCAGCCGGTTCTGTGGAGGCTGTTTTTTCATTGCTGGCAATAAATAAGGGCTTTCTGCTTCCTAATCTGAATTTTAAAATCCGGATGAAAGAGCTTGATTTCTCTCCTGTAGAAAGTTTCCAGGATGGTAAAGAAATTAAAAATGTTTTATCAAACTCATTCGGATTTGGTGGTAATAACACAACATTAATTTTTTCAAAAGAATAAAATGCAGGCATTTATTAACGGCACGGGATGTATTTCACCACAGGAAACATTTGAGAACAATAATTTCCTGGATAATATTACAGAATATAATGAGAATTTCCTGCAAATAATTCCACCCGCTTATAAAGAATATATTAAGCCTCTTGAGTTAAGGAGAATGAGTCGCATCATACGCATGGGTCTTACTTCAGCTCTTATTTGTTTGAAAGATTCCGGAATTGAAAACCCTGATTCCATAATTACCGGTACAGGAATGGGTTGTGTTGAAGATACTGAGAAATTTCTTGGTTCTGTACTTGAAAATAATGAGCAGCTTCTTACACCAACTTCATTTATCAGATCTACGCATAATACAGTAAGTGCTCAGGTTGCAGTAAAGCTGAAATGCCATGAATATAATTATACATACGTACACAGGGGGTTCAGTTTCGAGAGTGCTCTGCTGGATGCTATGATGCTTATTGATGAAGGTGAGGCCGAAAATATACTTGTTGGAGGTATTGATGAAACTTCCGAAAATAATTTTATCATCACAGGAAGATTAAATCAGTGGAAAAAGCAAAAAATCAACAATCTTGAGCTTCTAAAACATAATACACCAGGCAGTATTGCAGGAGAATCTTCTGTTTTCTTCACAATATCAAAAAATGCATCCTCAAATACATATGCCGGGATTAATGGTATGAATATGTTTTCTGGTCCTGCTTCCAGGGAATCACTGCAAACACAAATACTGAAACTTTTAGCTGAAAATGGAATTGATAAACAGGAAATTGATTTGCTTGTTTTAGGTTATAATGGTGATTCTGAAACAGATGATCTTTACGATCTTGCTGCAAATATAATAGATGAAAATATTCCCCGGGTTTATTTTAAGCATTTATGCGGAGAGTTCCATACAGCTTCAGCATTCGGATTGTGGGTTGCTGCAAATATTATGAAAAGAAATTCTATTCCTGAGATACTTAAGACCCATAGCTTCAATACGGATGCACCTAAAAATATACTCCTGTATAATCATTATAAAAATGAACAGCACAGCCTGATACTTTTATCAAAATGATAAATTATAAAAGCATAAGCCTTTTCTATAGCATAATGCTTATTCTGCTGGT
>CAZDWF010000268.1:0-2392 GCA_964508895.1 uncultured Bacteroidales bacterium | reverse complement strand
ATACTCAAATCTAATCTTTATGCTAACCGACAATCAGATAAAAAAATTTATAAAGTCTTTAATTTTTGAACCAAGTAGTAAATATAAAAACCCTCCTGGGAAATTTGGATAGGCTCTTTTTGTATATTTTTTACGAATAAGTTTATTATCTTCATTAAAAGATGAATATTCTTGTTCTTTTTTATTTGGTATAAAAAGATTCCAATCGCTCCACGGATTATCTGATAATAAAAGTATCTCTATGGCTTTGATCCCGATTTCATCATTGATATTAACTTCATTAGCTATTTTGGATGATAGTTCGATAAAATCACCATATGATTGGTAGAATTTTTTCGAAAGTTTGCGTTCTTTTTTAGTTGTTATTAGATAATGTATTTTTCTTTTTTTGTATCTTTTAATTAATAACGGAAATTTCTTTTTTATGTTTTTTCTGAGTTCTTTATAGGATGGTGTTAGATACAAAAGAATTGCCTCTTGGAATGATCTATATGGTATGCTGATTACTCTTCTCATATTTGCAATGACTTTAATAATATGTTTGCGTCTTTTTTCTTTCTCTTGGATATTCTTTTTTTCGTATTCTTTAATAAGGATTTTTTCTCTTAATAGATAATTAATTCTTTCTTCTTCATCTTTATCTTTGGCTTTTACTTCCTCAATGTTTGCATATTGATTTTGTTTCCTGTTATCTTCAAGAAATTTCTTTTTTTTATTCTTGATTATTCCCCATAGTATTTTTCTATATTCTTGATAGGGCTTATTGTTATATGACTTATTTTCTAGTAATTCTTTAAAAGCTTCGGAAGTTAAATCCTCTATATCATGATGATTTTTGGTGCAATTAAAATAAATATATCTATGTATTGTAGAATGAGTTTCTTTGTATAGTTCACTAATTAGGTCATTCTTATTCGTCATTTTAATTTTCATAATATTTACTTCCATTTTACCCAATTCCGTGTTATATTAAAAGCGACAATTGAATTGCTTAAACCCTACTAGGGCATGGCATCTAAATCCTTCTCAGGTATTAAGCTCGTCGTCAGAGCACCTGAGAAGGTTATGTTCCGAAAGGAATGTAGGTGGTCTCCGGATCATCGCTGGCGGCGAGCTTTATGTTTTCCGTCAATGGTTAAAATATTAAGTAAAATTTAAATTATGAGAAGTAAATTAAGTAAAATAATTAAATTTCGTGTTTCTTTATCAACCATTCTTATTATTTGTACATCTATGATATTGGTAGGGTCTTCTTTGTTTGCTAAGGATGATTTAATTCCGTTCGTTGCTAATATTCTCAAGATAAGCAAAAACAACTCTTCTTCAATTGAGGTTATTAATTCAGACACAGAAAATCTTCAAACAAAAGAAGATCAATTACTATCGCCCAAAGAGATAGAAGAAAAAGATAATAAGGATAATCAACCTTTGAAGCAAATGCCATTAAATATAGAAATACCAAAAGGAAATTATGTAAAACCAGAAGCAGAAAATCTAAACGTTACTAAAGAGGATCAAAATTTAATTAAAAAAGAGGAGCTAAACGAAAAAGAATCAGAGCAAGAAGCAATAATAAAAATAGAAAGATGTAAATCACAGTTTGAGATTGATAAAAACAACAGAATAACTGATTTTGAAAACTACGAACTTTCCAAAATTGAATCATCGATTAAGAGAATAGCTAATAGTAATTACATGGATTGTATGACAGATTGCTTAGCATCAACAGAAAATAGTTTAGGCACATCCTATTTATCGCCAGAATCGTTATCTGCTGCTACTTCTTTATGTGAGAGTACAGTATGTAATAAGTGGTTGTCTTTTGTCGATATGACGATGGATGCAATCAAAGATAAGGAGATTAATAAGATTGAAGATGAACTTCAATTAGAATATCAACAATGTCTTGAGGAATAACTTTTTATAGATCAATGTTTAAATTAAAAAGATTTTTTAAAAAATTGAGTAATAATGTTTTTCCTGGCGGAAAAGAGCAAATAAACAAAGAAGCTCAGATATTAAGAAGATTGTCTAATAACAAATTAAGTTTAGATAAATCTTTTGATGTGTTGGTTAGCGCAAGTGGATTATTGTCGATGGCGAAAGACAAAAGCGAAGAAAGAATGATTAGGTATATAAATAGGCAAACAGATAATGTTTTAAATGATTTAGAAGCTAAATCAATTTATAATTTCATTATTTTAAAATTTTTGTATTTGCCTATGTTTAGAAAAAGAAGGGGAGCAAAAAATAATTTTCTTGGCGATTACTACATGTTTATTTTTAAGTTTATGAGATTAATAGATGATTCTTGGAGTAATGAATTAAAAATCATTTCAAATGATAGAAGTGTCTTTGAATTGGAATTTATGACATGGTTGCTTTGGCTGAC
>CAZDWF010000267.1:0-2420 GCA_964508895.1 uncultured Bacteroidales bacterium | reverse complement strand
TTTCCAGGATCTCATTTTTGCGTGCAAGGTTATTAACCTTAGTCTTTTCCTGGTCGAGAAATTTTTTGATAAGGTTAAAATAAATAAAGAACTAAGGGATCTTGACCTGAAGAAAAATCTTGAGTCGAAGATAGAGCTTTGTGAGAAGGCTGAAGAATTAATTATTGAATCAAATATAATTAAATCTTTCAAACAGCTTCAAAAATACCATGATGAATGGAAAGAAGTAGGTCCGGTTCCAGCTGATAAGCGTGAGGATGTTTGGAACAGATTTAAAGCTGCTACAGAGAAAATCAATGAAAGAAGAAAGGAATATTATGAGCAGCTACATTCTGATCAGGAAAACAATTTACTTGCAAAACAAGCATTATGTGAGAAAGCGGAAAGGCTTGTTATAGAGGAACCTGATAATATGAAAGATTGGTATGATCTTACAGATAAGGTAAATGAGCTGTTCAAGGTTTGGAAAACAATAGGAAGAGCTCCGAAAAAAAATAATGATGAAGTCTGGAATACCTTTAAAGCTCACCTCAATACTTTCTTTAATAATAAAAAGGAATATCTAAAGAAGATCAAGGATGAGCAACTGAATAATTACAACCTGAAGATTGATATCTGTGTAGAGGCTGAAAGGATTAAAGAATCGAATGATTGGAAAAGGACAACACAGGATATGATAAAAATGCAGAAAGACTGGAAGGAGATCGGTCCGGTACCTAAGAAGCATTCCGATAAGATCTGGAAAAGATTCAGGGCAGCTTGTGATGAATTTTTTAACAGCAAGGCTGAGTATTTCAAAAATATTCATAAGAACGAAGAAGATAATCTTAACAAGAAGCATGAGATCCTTGAGAAACTTAAAGCCCATAAATTCGGACCTGATAAAGCTGAAAGCCTGAATACCATCAAAGAATTCCAGAGAGAATGGATGGATATTGGTTTTGTACCTATTAAGGAAAAAGAAAAGTTACAAAAAGAGTTCAGAAAGATAATTGATTCAAAACTTGAAAAACTTAAAATTGATGCTGTTGAGCTTGATGCTATGAATTTTAAATCCAGGTTTGAAAATATCAAAGATCATCCTGGTGGAAACAAAGCAATAGGTAAGGAGAGAGGCTTTATCAATAATAGGATCAACAAGATCAAAGAGGAGATCAACCTCTGGGAAAACAATATTGGCTTCCTTGCAGAATCAAAACAGGCCAACCTGCTCAAAGCTGAATTCGAAAAGAAAATCAATAAAGCAAAACAGGATGTAGCATTACTTGAAGCCAAACTGAAATATCTCAGAGAAGTAGGTGAGTAGCCCACACCCAACATCTATAATCTATAATCTATAATCTATAATCTTTTTCGTATCTTCATAAGTGCAAAATTTTAGCATAATGTCAGATACTTTTGGACGTCATTTTACCTTTACATCCATTGGGAGATCACATGATCCTGAGATGAGAGGAATCATTCGTGGTTTACCTTCAGGTTTATTAATTGACTTTGACCGGGTTTACACTGAACTCAAAAAAAGAAGTCCTGCAAATTATCCCGGAGCAACAACAAGAGTTGAAGAGGATGATATATTGTGGCTGGGGGGTATAAGAAACAATTATACAACCGGAGAGCCAATAGAATTTGTGATCAGGAACAAGAACATTCAATCAAAGGATTACCAGGAATTGGAAGGTGTTTTCAGACCATCACATGCTGATTACACCTATTATAAAAAATATGGAGATAAAGGATCTGCTGGTATGGGAAGGGCTTCAGGACGAGAAACTGTTTTAAGAGTGGTAGCCGGATCTCTTGCCAGGCAATATCTTAAAACTATTGGTGTGAGTATCCTGGCTTTCACAAAAGAAATTGGAGGGATTGAGGCATCATTTGATGATGGCAAAACTCATTATAACTTTTTTAGAAAAATCAATTATTAATTGCCCTGATGAAAGAGCCGAACAAAAGATCCTTGCTCTTATTGAGAAAACATCCAGGGAAGGTGACTCCTTAGGTGGTATAATTGAATGTATAGTAAAAGATTATCCTGCTGGGATAGGAAACCCTCTGTTCAATAAATTACATGCTGAGCTTGCGAAAGCAGCCATGAGTATTCCATCCGTTAAAGGTTTTGAGCTCGGTGAAGGATTTAAGGCCACAAAAATGAAGGGTTCAGAATATAATGATGTGATATTAGTTGTTGAGAACAATAAAATTAAAACCATAACAAATCATGACGGAGGAATCCAGGGAGGAATTTCTAATGGTAATGACATAGTTTTCAGGGTAGCGTTCAAGCCAATTTCTTCCATAAGAAAAAGCCAGAGAACCGTTGATGTTAAAGGTCGTGGCCGAGAGATCATTATTAAAGGCAGGCATGATATATGTATAGTCCCCAGAGCCTGTATAATAGTGGAAAGTATGGCCGCAAT
>CAZDWF010000266.1:0-2427 GCA_964508895.1 uncultured Bacteroidales bacterium | reverse complement strand
TTGAATTTATATATATCAATTCATGAAGGATTCTCTTACTTCAAAAAAAAAAAAGCAGGTATTTGGTATAATATTTTATATGATCCTTGTAAGCTGGATATCTATTAAGGTCATATCACCAGCCCTTCCGGAGTTAAATAAAGTATTAAATACCTCCTCAGCAAATATTCAACTTTCAGTATCAGTTTTTCTGTTGGTTTTTTCATTATCACGCCTGGTATGGGGACCGGTTGCACATCTGCACGGGATTACCAAAACTCTCTCCATTGCAATATATATTTCTATTGTTGGCAGTGTAATCTCCATGCTTTCCTTTAATTTTCCAATGTATTTAGCCGGAAGAACACTTGAAGGGATCGGTATGGGATGTATCCCGATCATCAGCATGGCGATAGCACCCAATATATTTGAAAAGAAAGAACTTTCGCAAAAAATGGCAATTGTTTTGGGGGTTGCATCAGTTATGCCTGCTGTGTCCCCGATAATTGGTGGTTATCTGATGAAATTTCTTGAATGGAGATCCATTTTTGGATTTCTGCTATTGTTATCGGTTATTTTAATTTTCCTTTCCCGGATCTATCTGAAACATGTTAGCCACATTGTGATCTTTAAGGAACACACCATCAAAGCGATCTTTGCCAGCTATTTAAGGGTGATTAGTGATCGTCGTTTCTGGGCATATATGACCCCTGCGGCCCTTACTTCCGGAGCATTGATCGGATATTATTCTGCCAGTCCGTATTGGTTTGTTGATCAAATGGGATTTGATATACACATTTTCTCGTATTTCCTGCTGCCGACTGTCGGAATGTATGTTGTTGGGAGTTTTCTGGCACCTGTGTTTATTGACAAACTTGAATTGAGAAAACTGTTTGTGATCATTATGCTGGTTTTAGTAGCTATTGTGAGTTTGTTTATTTCATCCTCCTTTATGAACTTTCCAAAAAGTATACTGGTCATTACTTTTATGAGTTTGTTTGCTGTTGCTGCAGGCATGCTGGCCATTCTGACAAATACAGCTGTCCTTTCACATTTTAAGGATATATCTGGGATTGCCTCGGCTGTAACGACCTGCCTGATGTTTTTTATGTCGTCCGTATTATCAACTATCGCCATGAAGCTTTTGGCTACACATATGTGGCCTGTCATGATCTATCTGGGCGTTGTAGTGTTGGTTGGATTGCTGGGATTTTTGTTGTTTATCCCTGGAAAACAAAAAACCTGACAGGTTATAGTACCTGCCAGGTTTAAAGATTGATGAGGAATTTTAATAATTGAATAACTCTTCCAATGTCAGCTCTTTGACCGTTCCCAGTTTTTTCATTTTGTTCATATCAACCAGGTCACGGTTACCAATGATCAGATAAATATAATTGCGGCCTTTGATATACTCATCGAAGAAATATTCGAACTCTTCATAAGTCACTTTTTTGGCATAATCATAAACATCTTTTCTGATATCATGGTCGATACCACGGTCTTTGTTGCTGAGGTATGTCCAGAAAATATTGGATTTCGTGATCCTTTCGGTTTCAATTTTGGTTTGTATTGCTTCTTTTGCAGAATTGAACTGAACGGAAGCATCAGGCATATAATTCATCAGGTTTAACATTGCATTGGAGGCATCTTCCAGTTTATCTGCCTGGGTTGCAACGTAATTGTAAACATAATTTGATCTATCCGGTTTTGACGGTACTGAAAATGTAGCAAATGCTGAATATGCCAGCCCGCGTGCCTCACGGATATCCTGAAAAACAATGGATGAAAGCCCGGAACCATAGTACTCACCGAATAACCTTGCATCAGGGATCAGGTCCTTATTGAATGGCCCGTCTTTCGACAGCGCAATGATATTTACCTGGACCATATCATAGTCTACAAAGTATACCAGGTTCTCATCTGTAGGCTGCTCTGTGTATTCAACCTCAGGTGGATAGTCCTGCAGGGTTTCAGGTGTTTTATGATTCTCTTTTAAGATATCATTCACCTCGTCAACTTGCTTGGGTCCGTAATAAAAAATATTGTGTTTATATGAATACAGGTTCTTCAGCAAATCGGTTTGAACCTCCGGATCAAGAGATCTGAGTTCTTCTTCAGACAATATGTTTGTAAAGGGAGAGAATGCACCGTATTTTCCATAGTTGAATAAACCAGACCACAGAATTGTTCCCTTGTTAAGTTTTGCATCGGCCCTTTTCTTCATAATCCCGTTTACATATTCATCGTATACTTCCTGATTTGGTTGAACACCTAATAATACATGCTCAAGCAATTTAATGCCCTCTTCAAATGATTTGTCCAGACCGGAAATGTAAACATATGACCTGTCACTTCCGGTGGATACTCCCATGTTCAATCCAAGTTTGAAAAACTCCTGCTTAAGTTCCGCCGGGGAGTATTTGTCTGTACCCAGATAGGGAAGGTAAT
>CAZDWF010000265.1:0-2437 GCA_964508895.1 uncultured Bacteroidales bacterium | reverse complement strand
GATGACAATAAAAAAGGATCAACATGGATGGGTGACAAATCGAAAAATCCCTTAGGAATGATACGAGACCCTTATGCAGGTGATGGTTTTATTCTACCTGATAGACTATGTACAGATCAGCGAAAAGCTTTCTTCCGTCGATCTAAAGAAATCCTAAAGTTCCTTACTATTTCAGACCTTGCACTGAAAGAATGTAAAAATAAATACGAGGAACTTCTTTCCAAAAATCAGCTTAAACCAGAAACTCCTCTAAAATTTGGGTTCTCAGATGGTCGATCAACCATTATGCCAGTCCGTAGTTTTTTAAATGGGTGCAATGAAGGCGTCGAATTGTTATGTCGTCAAGTCTTTGTTATGATTTACGGCACTTGGGAGACTTACTTGTTCGAAATTCTCGAGTTGTCGTTTCCCCAAATTGGAATTGCTGAAAATATATTAGAACAATCGCTCAAAATACTAATGAAGGGAAATTGGGATGGAAAGTTCTGTAAAATGCAAAATACTCTGGGTATTGATTACAAAGCGAGCGATTTAGTCAATCACTTCAAGGGATTTGAAATGAATTTCGGGGGTAAAATATTCAAGAATCCTTTTCATTTCTTGGACGAGTTAGCTCAAATTCGTCATAGAATTATTCATGCCTCGAGTATGTTGGATAACGGGAAACCCATTTTTATTAACGCTCAGATGTTTCCGGCGTATCTTTCATTTTTTGCACTTTTAACTGAATACGTCGACAAGCTGTTTTCAGAAAAATTCAAATATACTCAGGTAAAAATTAATCCAGCAGAAGCATAACATGACGCTTCAGCAGACACTTTGCTAAAGTATTCAAAGAACCAATTAACGAAATATCGGGAATTATTACCGACAAATTACGCTTCATCAGATGGAGACGCACAGTTCAAATGGCAGACGAGGTCAATAAGATTTTGGATGAAAAGAATGTTAAAGATACAAGAGCGGTTCCACCAAAAATTGCATTGCCGATTCTTGAAGAGTCATCGTTAGAAGATGACCCAAATCTCCAATATCTTTGGAATCATTTGTTGGCAAACGCAATGAATCCAAATTTTAATGATGAAATCAGGTATGGCTTCACTGAAATGATTAAGAATATTACAGGCATTGAAGCCCTGATTCTAAGTGAGTTCTATAAAATATTAGAAAAAGAAAACCGGCTCGCACCCCTATCCGAAATTCATAATTATAGCTTAAAGAAAGAACAATTAATTGACGGGCTAAAAATGTCTCCAGATCAATATGCTGTATCTGCAAATAATTTGATGAGAATGCAATTATTGGGGCCTGCTGTATTAAAAGGCGGTGTTAAGATGGGGACAGAACCTTTGACAATTTTTAAGGGAATTGATGCTGTAATATTAACACCTCTTGCTGTGAAATTTGTTGAAGCATGCATGAAATAAGGGCTAATCGGAGTCTAAAATGAGTAAGACAAGAGGAACGAAACTTAAAGGAAAACAACTGGCGAAGCGACTCACTGGTATCTCTACTCCAATAGGCGGCATTAGCTGGACTCCGCCTGTTGATGAACGTGATGTCGCAAAGCAATTGCTTGTATTTCTTGAAGATCGGCGAGCTTTGTACATGCCCTATGATATGGAAGTTGGCTCATATGTAATGGATTCAATCATTGAGATTCGTCAACGCCTAACAAAAGATTTAGAACAGATTTCACGTTCGAGTGTACTCGGGGAATCAATCTCTGCCATGCGTGCAAGCTGCCGTAAATTTCTAACAGATACACAAGACGACCCAAAACATAGGCACCATTGGCGAATGGAAGGCCATATATGGCAGGCTCTTGGCGAACTAAGAGCGATCTGCGGTCTTCACATAGCACGAATCGCCTGCGCATATGATCTTGAAATTGAAGAGCAACTTATGCCTATTCTTCCAGCAGAATATGAGAAAGAAGGCTCCGAACCATGGCATTCAGCGGAGCGCAAAAAACCGCGCACCCGCTGATGCCTGAGTGCCTATATAGGCATCATGTTTTGCAAATACGCAAACACTTCATCATCAATTTCGATAGTTTTCATGATTCTTTCCTCTTTATTTTGATTTATATGGAATTCTGGGTGGTGATTAGGATTTGCGATAACTAGTCAAAATACGTCCATCTTTCTGCACAACAACCAGACCGCGAGCACGTTCAATTTTATTTATTTCCTTTTTCATGGCACTTATTACTTTTGCTGCGTTCCGTTTTGTTAAAATAATTTTCATCGCACCACCCGGCGCATACTCAGTATCTCCGTAGTGAATCAGATAATCAAGAGCTTGACCGCTGATCCCTCTTTGACGGAAACGGGTTTTAGCATGGTTGGTAATCGAATAAATTTGTTGAATTTTTTTCAATAGTTTCCTTTTTTATGTGAAATCGGCGCAATTTTCGAGAGCTTATCAACAACAG
>CAZDWF010000264.1:0-2451 GCA_964508895.1 uncultured Bacteroidales bacterium | reverse complement strand
CACAACGACCTTTTTCATTTGAATCAGTTGATAATATTAAAAAAGGTTATAGACGTTGTGTCTGTGGATCTGATAGTATTTTTTATAGAATAAATAATAATATTGTTGAAATAATTGCAATAATTGGGAGACAAGATTTAAGTAAAATACTGTAATCAAAAAATACTGTTGCCAACACAGGGTATAAATCATGGCTAACTTTACTGCCAACATGAGCGGTCGGATAACCTACGAACTTTCCGTCCTTACGGACAGGAAAGCTCTTGAAAATCCGCCACGCTTCATACCCCGGGAACGTTAATTTAAAAAAAAAGAATATATGAAGAAAAATATTGTTCGAAAAGCAGTATTGCTATGTTTTATTACACAATTAGCTCTGACTGGTTGCTCAACTTATAAAAGTTTAGACAAAGCCCTTGCAAATCCAAAGGATGTAATTGTATTGAAAATTAAAAACAAACAATTGAAAGAACTCCCACCTGAGATTGCTACTCTTACAAATTTAAAGACTTTATATTTATTTCGAGATCAATTATCCTCTATTCCGAAAGAAATTGGGAAATTAGAGAATTTAGAAACACTCATATTAAGTAGCAATAGGCTTACTACCCTCCCCCCTGAAATTGGAAATTTAAAGAAGCTCAAGAAATTATCCTTAAAACATAATGATATAAAATATCTTCCCTCAGAACTAGGAAACCTAAAGAATTTACAGTTTTTGGATTTACAATATAATGAATTAGAATCGTTACCTCCAGAGATTGGAAATCTAATGAACCTGAAATTTTTGTATTTAAACAATAACGTATTGAATTCAATTCCTCATCAAATTGGAGGTCTTGAAAGCCTTCAGTACTTTGTAATTGGGAAAAATAGTTTGACTCAATTGCCACACGAAATTGGACAATTGACAGGTTTGATAGAATTCAATATAGTGGATTGTGGACCTATGGTAGAAATACCTGCATCAATTGTCAATTTAAAATCATTAGAGTATTTGTACATTGATAAATCAATTCTTTTACCATATACAATTAATAGTGTAAATCCAAGATTGCAAATCGTGATTAAGTAATAAGATATAAAAAATAAAAAACTAACACTAACAAAGGGTCATAGCCAATTGGCTGCTTAGTGGATACTTAGAACAAGAAATACAATACAGAAATGTAATACATATATTACCTAACTTTAAACTCGGGTAATTCGCCAAAAGGCTATACCCTCGGAACGTTAGCATGCATTAAAAACGACTATACTACGATGAAAGTGATACTTATTATAATCTTTTCAGCAATTTCACTAGTAGTTTATTCACAGAATGAAAATATTCAAACTAAAGATGAAGTCCTTAATTTTAAGAATTTATTTGATACAAAACTGAAGCCTGGGGTATCATGTTTCAGAATACCAGCTATTATAACTGCACCAAATGGAGATTTGATTACTGCCATTGATGAAAGAGTACCAACATGCGGAGACTTAAAATGGAATGAGGATATAAATATTGTTGTACGCCGCAGTATTGACAATGGAGAAGCATGGTCTAAAATTGAAACTGTTGTAGATTATCCCAAAGGCAAATCGGCATCCGACCCATCCATGATTGTTGATAATGTTACTGGTACAATTTTCCTATTTTTCAATTTTATGGACTTAGAAAATGAAAAAAATGTCTATTATCTAAAATTAATTAAGAGTATTGATAATGGAAAAACGTGGGGCGCCCCAATCGATATAACTTCACAAATTGCAAAATCTGAATGGCATAATGACTTTAAGTTTATTACTTCAGGACGGGGTATACAAACCAGTAGTGGTAAATTATTACACACTCTGGTGAATTTGGAAAATGGTCTTCATCTTTTTGGAAGTGACGACCATGGTGAAAGTTGGTATTTAATTGATACTCCGATTATACCAGGCAATGAATCTAAGATAGTCGAGCTAATTGATGGCACTTGGATGATAAATAGCCGTATAAATGGTAAAGGAATTAGGTTTGTTCATACGTCAACTGACGGGGGCGCAACATGGCTCTCTAAACCGGATTCATCGCTTATTGACCCAGGCTGCAATGCTAGTATTATTAGATATACATCGATTAAAGAAGGCGCTGATAAAAACAGACTTCTTTTTTCAAATGCAAAAATGAAAGATGACCGAATTAATATGACCGTAAGAATAAGTTATGATGAAGGTAAAAGCTGGACAGAAGGGAAAACCATTTATAAAGATGGTTCAGCCTATTCTTCAATGAGCATTCTTCTAAATGGTGATATAGGTTTGTTTTTTGAGAAGGATAATTATCAAGAAAATGTGTTTGTCCGAATCAAATTGGAATGGTTAACTGATGGTAATGATAAATACATAATACCTCAACCTGAATAACGTATGGTAACATTGAACTGTGGTAAAATCCAAGAAATATTTTGATCTTTCTATCTTAAT
>CAZDWF010000263.1:0-2460 GCA_964508895.1 uncultured Bacteroidales bacterium | reverse complement strand
TACGGGCTACAACACGGGGTCATAAATCATGGCTCGCTTTTTCGCGAGCCGAAGCGTTAGGAAATCTACGAGTTTTGCGTCCTGTCGGACACATAAACTCTCCGAAATCCGCCACGCTTCATACCCCGGGAACGTTTAACTGCAATTGATAAATTCAAAAAAAATTTGGAAAAACATTAATAAGTACCTATATTTGTACTTTATAAAGAACTTAAAGAAGACAACTATGATTGCAGCAAATTATTCTGAATTTAGAACGGAACTAAAAAAATACTTAGATAGTGTTGAAGATGACAATGAAATATTGATCATTAAGCGAAAAAGCGGTAAGGGAACTGTTTTGATTTCACTGGATGAGTATAATTCAATAATGGAAACAATTCATCTATTAAGCTCAAAGAAAAATGCTGATAGACTTTATGAGTCAATTCAACAAATGAAAACGGGTAAAACTGTGAAACCTAAACTGGAAGAATAAAAATGGTTATAACATTCACAGAAAATGCTTGGCAGGACTATCTTTATTGGCAGAAAACTGATAAAAGAGTTTTAAAGAAAATAAATGAGTTAATTAAAGATATTCAACGAGATCCATTTGAAGGAAAAGGAAAACCTGAACCATTAAAGTATGATCTATCTGGATATTGGTCTCGACGGATTGATCTAGAACACAGACTTGTTTATCAAGTAATTGATAATGAACTACTGATTTATGCATGTAGGTTTCATTATGATTAAAAATACAAACCCTAACACGGGGTTATAAATCATGGCTCGCTTCAGTGCTAGCCGAAGCGACCGGAAATCTACGAGTTATTTATCCCGAAGGACAAATAAGCTCTCCGAAATCCGCCACGCTTCATACCCCCGAAACGTTACAGGGCATTAAAAGAAACGATATACATATGAATGAGAGCAATAATAAATATAAATTTCTTCTTTTACTTATAATTGCAGTTTCGCAATTTGGATGTACATATTTCCAGAATAATCCTGAGTTGAAGTTTTCTAAAAACTCAGTCGAAAAGATTGATGAAGTAGTTAAAACATTATATGTAAATGGGCAATTTCAAGGAACTGTATTAGTTTCTGTTAGAGGAGAAATCATTTACAAAAAAGCAGTTGGATATGCAAATATTGAGGATAGCATTCCAAATACAGTTGATACAAAATTTAGAATTGCATCTTTTACTAAACCTATTACCGCAATGTTAATCCTTCAACTAATTGAAGAAGGACAGGTTAAATTAGATGGCAAACTTATTGAATACTTACCTGAATTCAATGTTGAGGGTGCTGAAAATATTACAATTCATCAATTATTAACTCATACAGCAGGAATTACAGGACATCCCCGAATTCCCAATTTATTCGACATAGAAAAACAACACTATACCAGAAAAGAATTTCTTAAACTAATTATGAACTACGAACTTGTTTATGAGCCTGGTAAAGAAAGAGAATATAGTAATTTTGGATACGGGCTGTTAGGATTGGTTATTGAAAAAGTTTCGGGTAAATCTTATGACGAAATAATGATTGAGAAAATCTGTAATCCGGCAGGAATGACCAATACTTTGTCAGATATTACAGAAATTCCTATTGAAAACAGAGCAGATGGATATACTCATTATTATTTTACAGGAATTGGAAAAGCACCGTTTCTTGATATGTCTTTTTGTTTAGGTGCAGGTCAATTACTATCAACAGTAGAGGATTTATATTTGTTTGACAAGGCTTTATATTCAGATAAACTATTATCAAAAAAATCAATGGAACTTTTTTTTAACGATTTTGGGTGGCTATCAACGAGATATTCATACAGTAAAAATTCAAAAAAAATACTTTGTAATAATTTGGAAGGAAGCATAAATGGATTTCAAAGCCATACTCAACGAATTGAAAAAGATACAGTGTTAATTGTGGCCATACGTAATATTAAAGAAGAAGTGTTTGAAAATCAAATTGCAATTAAATGGCCAAGTGCCATTGCATCTCCAATAATTTCAATTCTTTATGATGAAGACTATGAATTAATAAAGAATTCAGGTGCATATTCAGTTTTTAAAACATTAATTAAATCAGACTGGAATGAAGTTGAGAATAAATTCAATGAAGTTAGAAGACAACAGGACAAATATTACATTGATAAAAGTGAATTTGAATTTTTTGAGAGAGAATTAAGAAAAAAGAATATGAATATTGAGGCTGATAAATATCAATCCTTCATACAGGAGATTTAAAGGGAGGAATAACGAAAACGCCCTGTAACAAAGGCTCTCATATGTAATGCGGGGTATAGTAGTAAATTGAAAGATTATGCAAGTAATAAAATTTAGTAGCAAAATGAAAGTGAAGCGCTTCGGAAAACCGCACTACTCATAGTCAAAACGTTGTATGCAAGGCGGTACGGTAAAGAAACATCCTTTACAAAGTTAAAGAAACATCGTTTACACTTTT
>CAZDWF010000262.1:0-2461 GCA_964508895.1 uncultured Bacteroidales bacterium | reverse complement strand
GAAAATAAGTGTTGAAATTGTGGAAATCTCTTCCCGCAGCACCAATAATGATTACATTTTTTTTCATTACTAGTTCCCTTTTGTTTAATAATATGCAAATTGGTTTGCAAAATTTTTGCAAATGTAAGAGAAAGTTCGGGAACTGTGATGCTGTTGGAAGAAAATATTTTTTATAAGATGCCTGATGCCTGATACCTGAATCAGGAAACAGGTATCCGGTATCCGGAATCTTTTCCTACTTTTGCATAATAATTATTAATCATGATCAAAGACAAAATAGCAGACAAGGTTACAGAAGCATTTAAAGAACTTTTCTGTGGAGATATTGAACTGAAATCGAATTCTATTCAGGATACACGCAAGGATTTTGAGGGAGACTATACCATAAATGTTTTTCCTTTTTTAAAAGTTTCCAGGAAAAAACCAGAGGAGACTGCACAGATGACAGGTGATTTTCTGAAGAGAAATATGGAAGAAATTGAGGGATATAATGTGGTGAAAGGGTTCCTGAATTTGATTATTGATGATGATTTTTGGAAAAATACAATAAACTGCGGACTTAAGCCTACAGCTATAAGAGATAATTCAAAGCCTTTCGTTATTGAATTTTCATCACCCAATACAAACAAACCCCTTCATTTAGGGCATATCAGAAATAATCTCCTGGGTGCAAGCCTCTCAAATATTGTTAAAGCCAATGGACATAATGTGGAAAAAGTAAACCTTGTAAATGATCGTGGAATACATATTTGCAAAACCATGCTGGCATGGCAGAAGTGGGGAGATAACAAAACACCCGTTGATCTGGATATGAAAGGAGATAAGTTTGTTGGTGATTTATATGTGTTGTTTGATCAAAAGAATAAACATGAAGCCGGATCCCGGATGCCGGATGCCGGAAAAGGGGAGAATGATACAGAATTGATGCAGGAGGCCAGGGAGATGCTGAAGAAATGGGAAGAAGGAGATGAAGTAACCCGGACATTATGGAAGCAGATGAATGACTGGGTTTATGAGGGTTTTGATAAGACATACAATAGGCTGGGGATAGAGTTTGATAAGATCTATTATGAGTCGGATACCTATTTACTTGGAAAAAAACTTGTTGAAGAAGGACTGGATAAAGGCATACTTTTTAAGAAAGAAGATGGGTCAGTATGGTGTGATCTTACAGATGAGGGACTGGATGAAAAGATACTTCTGCGTGCGGATGGTACTTCTGTATACATGACACAGGATCTGGGAACTGCACAATTGCGTTATGACGACTTCCATCCTGATAAGCTACTATACGTAGTAGGCAATGAGCAGAATTACCACTTTGATGTACTCAGGATCGTCATGAAAAAGCTGGGAAGGGAATGGGCAGAGAACATCGTGCATGTTTCCTATGGCATGGTTGAGCTTCCTTCAGGAAAGATGAAAAGTCGTGAAGGAACCGTGGTTGATGCAGATGATCTCATGGATGAAATGTATGATACAGCAAAGAAAATGGGAGAGGAGCTGGGAAAAAGTGAAGGTCTTGGCCATGAGGAAACCGCGGAATTGTATAATAAGATAAGTTTGGGTGCATTAAAATATTTCATTTTAAAAGTAGACCCGAAAAAGAATATGGTATTCAATCCTGAAGAATCCATAGATTTCCAGGGGAATACAGGGCCGTTTATTCAATATACATATGCGAGGATACAGTCCCTTCTAAGGAAAGGAAATTTCAATATTGAATCAGAGAAGGAACTCAATTTTGAGACTATTGAACTTTCAGGAAAAGAAAATGAGGTAATAAAGCTTTTATATACATATCCTGAAATTCTATCTGAAGCAGGGGAGAAATACAGTCCGGCCGTGATCGCCAACTACGCTTATGAGCTGGCCAGGGAATTCAACCAGTTTTATCAGGAAATGCCTATTCTAAAGGCAGAGAATGAGCAATTGAAAGAATTCAGGTTGTTGCTTTCGTATCGGACTGCAAATATGATACAGGAGGCGATGGGATTGCTTGGGATTGAGGTGCCGGAGCGTATGTAAAGAGTTCTCGCAGATACACGTAGATAAGAGGTTCTCGCAGATTAACGCGGATTTTTCTCGCAGATTTCGCAGATAAGATTTCTCACAGATTTACACAGATTTACGCGGATCTTTCCTCAGAACATTTTAATTAAAATACCATTACAATTTTCCAAATGTATTCTCTGTGCCCCTGTGCCTCTGTGGTGAACTCTTTTCTCACAGATTAATTCTTTGCGTCCATTGCGCCTTCCATAGCGTCCATTGCGGTTAAGTCTTTCCTCTTCACTGTTCACTGTTCACTGTTCACTGTTCACTATTCACTATTCACTATTCACTATTCACTATCACCTTCCTCACAACAACATCTCCTCCCTCAAGTAATATCCTTAAAGCATAAATGCCATTCTTTAATGAGCTTGTGTTGATAGTTGTTGATTTTTGGTTGGGTTGG
>CAZDWF010000261.1:0-2479 GCA_964508895.1 uncultured Bacteroidales bacterium | reverse complement strand
TGGTGCAATCGAACCTTTTATTTGGGGGGAAACCATATTAGCATTCTTCGGAGTTTTATTATTCTTGGGTGGTAACAAGAAATAAGAAATATAAAAACATATAACAATATATATCTATTTAGCCTCATAACATTTTAAATGTTTTGCTTTTGGCAAGATAATATTCTTTTGAAGCTGATTTCATCAAATGTAGGCAACTTATTATTGTTTAAGACTATATTCCTGTAATGCATTTGTTAAATTAGGGAAGAGCAAGGGGTACAGATTAATTGGTTCTCAAAGCTATGGCTATAATGCCTTTTTCATAAAGAACGATATTCATAACGACATTCTCCCTGAAGTTTCACCTGAGAGTTGTTTTTCCCACCCTTTCACAAAATGGGCAGAAAATAATTTTTTAGATAAAATAAAAAGCAAAAAATGGATAAAGGTTTAAGACCTTCTGGATGTTTCTTATTGTTACTAACCAACCGATTTTTTCCCATCAATAATAGTTATTAATTTTGAACCCGTTTTATTATTAGAGCATGAAAACCACACAAAATATTGCATTTGTTCTATTTGATTACCCCATTGGCGTCTCTTCAATGGTGATCAACAGTATAGAGCTGTTTGCCCAAAAAGGTTTATCGGTTGATATCTATACGAATCATAAAAACCTCAGCCGATCTCCAATAGAGTTTAGAAGCCCAAACATAAACATCCATGTGTACAATGACCGTTCAATACATATCCTGTTAAAAGTTTATCGTTTTATCATTAGGAAAACAGACAATTTTTTATTGGCATTATCCAGGCTGCTCCCCATCAGCTTATTTTTAATTTTATTTTTTCCTCACATCTATTTGTTTTCAAAATGGTTGAAAAACAAAATATCCAACATGGATTATGCGTTTATCATTCCGGTAGAATACTCCAGCCTTGTTCCTGTTGAGTTTGTTCAACAAAAGGAAAAGATAATCTATTTTAATATGGAACTCATGGATTGGGCAAAGGCATCCGTGTTAATTCATAACAAACTCATCTGGAAAACATTAGAGTTCCGGGAAATCAACCAGTTATCCAATGTGGTACTACCCAGTGAAACCCGGGCAAAAGTGTTTGCTAAAATCAATCATTTCAGTTTTGATAAACTGATGATTCTGCCGGTTACCTCAATGGGGGAGCCTATTAGTATCAAGAGCCGGTTTTTCCGGGATCGATTTGGGATTTCCGAAGAAAAGAAAATTGTTATTTACTCGGGGAATTTAAAGCCTTGGGCACTATGCGCAGAAATTGTAGATAGTGTTGAAAAATGGCCTTCTGACTATGCACTGATTATGCATACATGGAATACAAAAATTATGCAGACTCCTTATGTAGAGAAATTGAAAGAAAAAGCCAAAGGACTTCCTGTCTATTTTTCAAACGAATATATCGAATATGATCAGTTGGCAAAGACGTTATCCTCGGCTGATATTGGACTTGCCTTTTATGAAGACATTGATAAAAATTTTAATGAAATCCTGTATTCATCCAACAAGATAGGAGAATACCTGAAAGCCGGATTGGCAGTTATTTGTTCGGATTTTTTAGAATTAAATAAATTTGTATCTAAAAACCAAATCGGTTCTGCAATTCCATTAGATAAGCTGCCAGACACATTAAAAAATATACAAACCAGAATTGACACATACAAAAAAAACGCCATTGCATGTTATCAGAACAACTACAGATTCGATGCTTATTTTGATAAATTTTATAATAAGTATTTCAGTGGCGGAAAAGCTGGGGAATAATTATGGCCTTTGAAGAATACGCAGAATACTATGATCTGTTTTACCGGGATAAAAATTATAAGAGTGAGACGGATTATGTTAATAGCCTCATTAAACAATATTGTCCCGGTGCAAAAATTATCCTCGATCTTGGTTGCGGCACAGGAAGACATGATTTCCATCTCGTAGAAAAAGGATATTCTGTAGTTGGTGTTGACTCGTCGAAGAATATGTTAAAAGTCGCACGTAATAATATGGTGAAATTAAATGCAAGTAAAAACAATATATCTTTTTATTCTGGAGATATCCGTGATTTTCAGAGCAATAAAAAGTTTGATGTTGTGCTTTCTCTATTCCATGTTATGAGCTATCAGATAACAAATGATGATCTACAGAAGGTATTTGGTACAGCAGCCTACCATCTGAAGCAAAATGGTATATTCATTTTCGACTGCTGGTATGGTCCCGGAGTATTAACAGATCCTCCCGGAATAAGTATAAAAAAAATGGAAAGTGGTAATTACTCTTACACTCGTATTGGCGAATCCATCATGCATCTGAATAAAAACCGGGTTGATGTGGACTATACAGTGTTAATTATCAATAAAACATCAAAAAAGGTTAAAGAGATCCACGAGTGCCATAGCATGAGATATCTTTTTCAACCTGAAATTGAATCATTTATTAAAAATTCAAATTTAGAATTAATAGCCTCAAAAAAG
>CAZDWF010000260.1:0-2505 GCA_964508895.1 uncultured Bacteroidales bacterium | reverse complement strand
AATCATTTTCGATGAAAATGGATTCCCAATCCGGCAACTTATTAATAATGAAATGCTGGGCACCTCAGGGGCTTTCTCATGGGATGGAGTTGATGATGGAGGAAATTTAGTGTATGCGGGTATGTATGTGATATTTGTAGAAATATTTAGTATGGATGGGGAAGTAAGGAGGTTTAGGGAGGTTGTTGGAGTCGGGAGATGAGATTGCTCAGATGAAAGAGGATTTCACAGATGAAAGAGTTCTCACAGATTTTCACAGATAAATAATATTAATAATTAGAACTATGACGATCAATGAATTATCATATAAGATAAGAGGAGCTGCATTTAAGGTGAATACTGAATTAGGGCCAGGATTATTAGAATCTGTTTATGAATGTGCATTAGAATATGAATTAAATAAACTTGCCCTAAAAGTTGAAAAACAAAAGGGCATCGCTGTTGAATATAAAAATGTAAAAATGGAATTAGGTTTTAGGATGGATTTATTAGTTGAAGATAAGGTTATAATTGAAATAAAATCAGTTGAAGAATTAAATGACATCCATAAAAAACAGTTGCTGACTTATTTAAAACTATCTGACAAAAAACTAGGATTGCTTATTAACTTTAACAGCAATTCTTTAAATAAATCAATTATAAGAATAATTAATTAATTCGTGAAAATCAGTGATTCATCTGTGCAAATCTGTGAGAAACCAATCTAATATCTCTTCCCCTTAATCTTAAATCCCAAATAAGCTTGCAAATAAATATTCCTTACGACCTTATCAAGGTATTTGTAGTTTTGCTTGTAAATGGATCCAAGACCTGTGGTAAGTGATATTCCCAGGTTAAAAAGTTTCTTGCCTTCATATTGTGTTCCGATGAGGATGCTGTAATCCCATCTGTTGAGTTCATGGCTTTGGTCGAAATCTACATCATTAATAGGAATAAAAGGTGCTTCGGGATCACCAACTAAAATATCAGCTGTTCCTTTGTTTTCTCCTTTTATAAGATAAGAAAACTGCAGTCCTATCATCGCACTAAATCTTTTTGAATATCGATATGACAAAAATATTGGAAGGTCAATATATTGATTATTGTATGATCCATTCACTCTTCCGTGATATTTTAGTGATTTTTCCATATACTTTGAAGAATCATTGGGATCAACATATTGTGTAACCAAAGTATCACCTTCAACCGGTGTATCAAATTTTGCGCCTTTTTGAGAATATAAAACTTCAAAGTGAACCGCTAATCTATCATTCAGATAATATTTCGAAAATACTCCTAAAAGTGGCCCTATTCCAAGAGATCCGGTTGCCCCTTTTTCAGGTTTCATATAAGGAGTTCCAATATTGGCACCGATTTTAGCTCCAAGATCCAGATCCTGTGATAAAACGGGTATAATGAGAAAAGAACATAGCAGAAAAACTAAAATAGTTTTCATTCTAATGTATATTAAAGCTATTTGTTAAAAATAAAGCTTACATCATCAATATATAATGTACTTCCATTTTGCCCTTGAAAAACTCCTCCTGCTGAACTCGAAGCAAAGACTACCTCAATAGTATCAGGTTGGTTTTGGTTTCTATAAATAACAGAGACATTAAATTCGGTATAAACATCAAAAGTATTGGTTGTTCTGTATAATGCCTGGCCAATTGTATCTTTTTGACCTAAAGCACTATTCCATTTCGTCAATGTCATTCTGATCTCACATGAATCAATACCTCCTGGTCCCGGAGTATATTTAAACCAACCGCTGAATGCTGAAGGTTTGGATTTGTAAGGGACACCAATGATCATACTTTTAAGTGGCTGGCTTAGATTTGGTGAAAAAACACCGGTTGTCACATTTCCTGTTACTAAATAATTAAACCCTGGTAATTCGGTAGTTGAAAACATTTTAGCAGCAAAATTTCCAGAATGGGCATCAGTAGACTTTAAGGTAGTCGGGAATAATGTTGCCGGATCTAAATCCACTGTTTTATTTGCAGTGGCCCAAACCCTGTAAGGTGAAGGATCTGAATAGTTTACATAGCTAATCCATCTTTCAAAATTCAGATTTGGAAGGGTATCAATGCCTGCAGTATTAACTTCTCTGGTTCCTGAATACCCACTTTCTCCATTTGAATTATAAGATTTCACTCGCATGAAATATCCTGTATTTGAGGATAAACCTTCGATTTCGGCAATTGATTTTGTTCCCATGTCTTTATTCTGATATCCTGGAACAAAATTTGTAAAACCTGCATCAGTAGCAATATCCAGCTTATAACCATCAACACCACTTACCCCGCCCCAGCTGGCGTAATAATAAGTTGAATAAACATACAATGGGTTATGAATTGTTGGAGCTTGTATAGTATCCTTATCATCATCATCTTTCTTGCAGGATGTGATAAGTACCAAGCTTGTAAGTAAAAACAACGCAACAAAGGCAAAGTAATTTTTCTTCATATCCGAATCGTTAATTTGTACTTTACATTCCTGAATTCCAAAAATAATATTTTTATT
>CAZDWF010000259.1:0-2516 GCA_964508895.1 uncultured Bacteroidales bacterium | reverse complement strand
TGATGATTTCAAAAGTGACTTTTTTAAATCAATTAGAAACAAAGCAAATGTAGATCCCTAAATACAACATATATATATATTAAATAAAGTCCATGCTCATTAAAAACAATTCTCAACCACTTTCTTAACACCCAAATAACCCGTGCAATCCGTGCACCTTTATATTAACTCATTAATAATCAATAAAATAAACTGCACACATTACAATAAAAAAGGCCTAACCCTTGCACAACCCGTCGCCAACCCGTTCATACAAAAACCCGCACACATCCAAACCCGTCGCTAAAACTGTGCGTTCTAAAAACCTTAAAATCAAACTCTTTCATATTGCACACATCAACCCCTCATTATATCAACAAATTAAATACACAATTCCATTTTTCCATAATATCACCAGCAACCATATGAATTATGCATTGTTATACGCACACATTTTCACATTAATCTTGTAAACAAAGCATTTAAAATCTCAGAATGAATAAATGGTAAACATTCTTCGTACAAGGTGGCCGCCCTAATATTTGTCAGTTTTCCTGTATCTTTTGGAATTGATAAAGTAAATTCATCTCTATAAATCCAATTAACTGGTAATTCAAAATTCGCCCTCCTATTTGCAAGGTCAATCTTATTTTCGAATATAGTCTGTATAAGAGAATGAGTTACAATTCCAACCCCTTTAACTCTGACAATTAATGCTCCTGGACGGTTAGATTTCAAATAAATTATATCACCAACCTTAATTGAAGATATTAGTATATATAAATCTTCTGCATTAACAATATCCCATCCGATTAAATAATTATTGTTATCAAATAACCTTTGTTTAATTTCTTTTCCGTCCCAATTGGACCCTGCTCCATATATTGCCATAAGTATTTTTCAATTAACAGCTTGAGTAAACTCTATTATTTTCACATCTTACACATCTTCTAATCAAAGAGCAACTGCTTGTTCTGACTTTTAAGTTGCATCTACCTCTATAATTCTCTTTGCATTGGTTATTATAGGCAGGTTGATTGGTAATAATCATTAAGCATTCAACATCAATAACAATTTGTCGGGTTATTCGGCTATAGGTAGTAGCTGTTGAATCCAAATAACCAAGCCATATAGTCAAACCTTTTGTATTTATTCTAAGCCTTCGAATTGATTGACCTATTTCCGTTCTTACATTTTGATCATAGCTAATGCCAATATAAAGTAGCTTGTTTCCACGTGTAAACGCATAATAATATGTATCGTAGAAATCTCCAAGTTCACTAAAATTTATCTGTTGCCAATTGATTTTTACAGTATTCATAACCTATTTTTTATTTAATAATTTCATCCTTAATATCAGCCATATCAATATAATGTCTTCCTGCTACATCACGAAGTTCACGGGCAACAAATTTTTCAGTTGCAATTACTAAATACTTCTTCCCTCTTGCTTTTAGCAGTCGTAATGCTCTTTCAAAGTCACCATCTCCACTAATCAAAATAGCCATATCGTAATGCTCAATAGTATTAAACATATCTAATACTATTTCAATATCCAGGTTAGCTTTCTTTTTGTTCCGGCCTGTTTTAGAATCAAAAATGGTTTTAATTTGCTTTGTGACTAATGAATATCCCATTGAAGGAAGAGCCTTGAGAAATGCATCTTGTTTTGCTTCAGGAGGTGCATCTCGTCCTATATAATAAAAAGCATCTTCAATCTCTCCAAATTTTTCAAGATAATCCAGAATCTTTTTAGGGTCTGCAAACCAACCCAAATCCTCTTTTTGCATAAAGAAGAAATTTGCTCCATCAACGAATACTGATATTTTCATATTTTACAAGTTTAATCAATTGAACAACCCTATAAAGGCACTAATAACTCTCATACAAATGACTCACACAAACCCCACAAACCTTCCTCCCATGCTCATCACATTTAATCCTGGCATCTTTTTTCATTCTTACATGCAAAAATGTTTTTTCCTTCTTATTCAGAAATTTTCATCTTTTCACAAATTGATTCTTTTTCTGGTGTACACTTATCACTTGCTGTCATTTTTTCCTCAAATAAATGGCATTCACTTGTACTTCCCTTTTTCTTTAAAATATAAACTATGATAACAATCAATATTTAGTAATAATATTTATAAATAAATTAACCTCATTTTATTCTTCCTCCTTCTCTTCAGACATTTCCTCCAATTTAATAATTAGCAAAAGATTTAATTTAAACTATCAATATGATAAAATATAAAAAGGTGCTAATTAATTAACTAAACTATCTATTATTACCATTCCTTTTTGCCTTTTTAAGAATAGTGAAAAAACTCCTTAAATTCATCTTGATTGCGGTCAATTTCTATCCATCCACCTTCTATTAATTTATTTTCATCTAACCGTATTCGTACGTATGCACTTTTTTCTCCATCAGATTTTAATTCTGGATTATATATCGCTATATAATCAGTTAAATAAAAAATTGAATCAATTCCATTAACACCAATTACAACAATTTTACCTTTAGTACTCTTTTCAAT
>CAZDWF010000258.1:0-2527 GCA_964508895.1 uncultured Bacteroidales bacterium | reverse complement strand
GTTTGTTTTGTAAACGGTTCATTCTTTGAATCCATAATACGTTTTTTTCTTTAGTCCACCCGATACGCGGAATATACTGATCTGTTTCCTCACCAATATCAACATTGATAGTTCTTCCTGATTCAATATTATATATATGTATACTTACCACAGAATTATCTTCTCCGGCTTTTGGATATTTATATAAATAATCTTCAGGATACAATTCTCCCCAGGTTTGCATATTAAACTGCTTTACATTTCTTTCATCAAATCGATAAAAAGCAATATTCTTTCCATCAGGAGACCAGCAAAAACCTTTAACAAACCCAAATTCCTCTTCATAAACCCAGTCTGTAGTACCATTAATAATGTTTCCATCTGCTCCATCATGTGTAATCTGGATTTCTTCACCAGTATCCAGGTCTTTAAAAAATAAATTATTAAGCCTCACAAAAGAAACCTTTGAGCCATCAGCTGAAAAATCAGCAAGCCGCTGTTTGCCATTATCTGAAAGGAATTTCAATTCATGTTCTTCTATATCATAAATGTAATAATTCGACTTGCTTGAGTAACGGTATATTTTCTCGGTTTCTGTTGGAATAATTACTTTAGTTTCATTATTATCAAATGTGTACCTTCTTAAACTTATAGTGCTATCAGTTCCTTCAATTACCAGATCACTCTTTGCAAATAAAGTTTTAATAAACTTGCCCTTCTTGTAATTATATATATTCACGGAATCATTTTCCAGAACACAGTAAGTCTTTCCATTATTCATAGAATGCAATCCTTTGATACCTTTTGGGTATAGTTTCCGACTTTTATATATATCATTTAAAGTCAGTGTGTCATTTCCCGAAAATGATATTTCAGGAAAAAACAATGCAATAAACATGGCAAGTATAGAGACATTAAAAAAAGATAATTCTTTCATAAGGCAACCAATTTTGTTAAAAAAGTGTCCAAAGATAAGTAAATCGAACTGATAATTAAGTATTATTATGCTTTAACTGCTTAGTAAGAAAGGCTATTTTACTGAAACTATAATTGATTTACTACGTTAAAACAATTTTGTGCAAAGTTTAAAGATTTTTATATCTTTGGCTTCCGCTAACTAGAGAAACGTATATGGTATAATACTAAAACCGGATTGATTTGAAGACCAAAGGACTAATAACAATTTTAGCTATCCTGACTTTTGCAACCACTGCATTTACGCAGGATCCTGACTTTTCACAGTTTTATAATGCACCTACTTATTACAATCCTGCCTACGTTGGGTTATATACTGGCTTTAAGGCGAGGCTTAATTATCAACGACAATGGACTAAGATCCCTGCAAAATTCAACTCCTATAGTTTCTCAGCAGACATAGGAGAAAGGAATTTACCAGGAGCTGGAGGTATTGGTATTATTGCCAGTTCATTTCGCTCCGGCATAGGACTTGTAAGAAATAATATGTTTGGCATCTTGCCTTCAGTAAGAATTACCATTTCAGAAAACATGGTTATACAAACTGGTTTTCTTGCTGCCTTTGTTCAAAAAAGATTAGAATGGGGTGATCTTTCATTCCCTGACGAATATGATCCTGTCCAGGGGCAAATATACCCTTCAAGTTTTGTTGCACCAAATGATGACCGCATTTCATATCCCGATTTTTCTGCAGGTATGATCTTCCAGTTTAAAGGGAACAATAACCTTGTAGGTAATATTGGAGGTGCTGTCCACCATTTAACAAGACCAAATGAATCATTTATAGGAAAAAGTGCTCCTCTTGCAAGAAAGTACGTTGCCCATTTCGATATCATATTTGACCTCTCACAAACATCTGGGTATTATAATAAAAAAACAAGAGGGTTTAAGATCAACCCAGGTATATTCTTCCAGAACCAGGCAAAGATGAATGATTATATGATTGGCTTGAACCTATATTTTACAAGGATATATCTTGGAGCATGGTACAAGAACGAATCACTTGAATATGATGTTTACAGCCACTTCTCCCTAATGGGTGGTATAAATATTCCAATTCTGGAAGATGAATCCAGAATAAAATTCATGTATAGCTATGATATGATCATCAATGGTGAGCATATGTTTACCGGGCCTACTCATGAAATTAGTATCATTATCGAATTTGATAATATTTCACTCTTTGGCGATTCCGGTCCAAGAATTGGAAGCATGGGATATAGAAGAGGAAATGAGAGACTGGAGTGCTCTCCATTCTAAATTCATATCGCTTAACACTTAAGTCGATTATTTTCAGAGTTTTCTTATTTTCAGAATTTCGCACATCGAACATCTTAAGTGGTGTTATAAGCAATGTTATATTTTTATATTTTTATACTTTTATATAATAGATAGTAATTAACATTTACATCCATGAATTCTAAGGTGTACATAATTCTTTTCCTGCTGAGCATATTTTCTTTTAAAGTTTCTTCACAGGAATATACTGTAACAGACACTATCCCTGACAGTATTGATCGTATCGTACTAAGAAACAACTTTATAATCAAAGGAGAGATCAAAAGATGGGTGC
>CAZDWF010000257.1:0-2536 GCA_964508895.1 uncultured Bacteroidales bacterium | reverse complement strand
CCTTGCTGAACAAGGCCCCGCGACTTTTTGCGGTGATTAACTCTGAAACTCCTGACAGAAGATATGATCACTCAAGATCATGATCCATGTTGTTCCTGATTAAGTAATCAAATTATGAACTTCACTTACGCGTAAAAAATCTTGCCGAATTCGTATTGAATTATTGCTCTACATAATTATTTGCCAATTCTATTCCGCCAATGATACCCTATCTAATTCTTTAGCTGAAGTATTTAATCCATTTTAAGATAATCGGATAACAGCATGATCAAATAATTGATTATCCCCAATTCTAACGTATAAAAGTAAAAGAAAACTTTCAACTAGCCTGCCTTTAAGATCTTCTAATGTATTTGGATTACAAACTGCAACAATTTCAGGATTTAAATTTTGATCTGATTGTAAAAAGCGCATTGCCTCTTGTATAATATTCGTTACCTCACGTTCTCCATTTTCAACCAATCGTTTTACCTCACTGATCGATTGATATATTCTAACCGCCGATTCAAGCTGTTCGGGAGTCAGTCTTTCATTTCGTGAACTTAAGGATAGGCCGTTCCTATGCCGAACTGTCTCTACCTCTATGATTTTGACAGGTATGTTTAGTTGCTTTACCATCTTTTTGAATATTAATAACTGCTGGTAATCTTTTTCTCCAAAATATGCATAATTAGGTTGAATAATATTTAATAATTTAGTTACAACAGTGGCAGAACCCTGAAAGTGTCCCGGCCTGACGGCACCTTCTAATTTATTTGACAAATTCGGGGCATCAACAAATACCTCCTGAGGTGTCGGGTATATTTCCTTATCCGGAGGAGTGAATAGAAAATCAACTCCTGCATCTCTTGCGAGTTCCGAGTCGCGCTCCAAATCTTTAGGATAGGTTTCATAGTCTGATTTGTCAGGAAATTGAATCGGATTCAAATATATACTGACAACGACAATATCACAATCTGCTCGTGCCCGCCTCATTAGCGTCAAATGCCCATCATGAAACCATCCCAAGGTCGGTACAAATCCGATGCGTTCTCCTTTATACCGAAAGGAAGACAGCTTCGTCCTAAGTTCTTTTATACTATTGCATATTTCCATTTTTACCTCCTCGTTTAAGCTCAACTATTATAGTAAATATCCTACCATAGCGAGCCAGACTTTGGATTACGCCTGAAAGAGGTGAGTCGGCCCTCCCCTTATCATTTCTACATAATCGGGCATTGATATTTTCGGTGCAAGCACCACAAGAAGGTGAACATGATCAATCTGAATATTTAAGTCTACAATTTTACATTCTTTTTGTTCAGAGGGGAACGCTCGCGATGCAGCTCCCTCCATCAATTGCAATTTGGTCCATCCAATACCCGGCACCGATATTTCAGTACCCAGACTATATATTATTGGCAATATTAGATAGTTTGTGCTAAAGAAATTCGGACAGACACAAATTATTTTAGTCTCATGCAAACTCACATGTTATTTTACTACGAATTTTCTCAAATCTATTTTTGAAAATTGTATTCATAAAAAAAGCAACTATTAAACTGATCACTAAAAGTGTAGCAAAAAATGTCTTGATTGAAATTATTAATGGCAAGACAAGAGAGACTAAAGTACCAAATGTTTGAGAGATCCAAAAAATTGAAATAACATACCTATAATTAGCTGAATGAGTAATATCTCGCGGAAGTGCAGCAATAAACGGTTTAATAATTGCGTAACAAGTGGAAAGACCAAATATTCCTGTAATAATAGCGTATTTTTCATGTGAAATATTTAGAAACATCAAACTCATAATTGAAAAAAATAGTGTGCAAATTAGTATATTCTTTTTCCCAAATTTATCTGCTAAAATACCCATCGGAAATGAAACGATTAATATTATAATATAAATGGAAGATACAAACAGATGCACAAAGTTTTCCCCTAAATTATCTTTAATAAAAATAGGGATACATCCAAAAATTGATCCATATATTAGATGGCAATATAAACAGATAATGGAAATTTTCCAGCTAAGTTTACTCCTTGTAATATTTTTTAATTGTAGTAAATTACCAACTGAATTTTCTGTAACATTTAATTGATCCAAGAATAAAAAACAGATTGTCCCTAAAATAGAGAAAGCTGTAAAGAAAACAAATGCCTTTTCATACGAGCAGGTTACGATTAAACCACCAAGTATAAATACCCCTATTGTTCTACCTAACGCAATAATTGAACCAAAATAACCAGTTGTACTTGTTTCTTTATTTAATGGAGCGGCTAAAAGTATATAATTACCTTGTGCATTCCATAATATGCCACCAGCTGTTCCGCTTATCATTGACATAAAATATAAAAACGGCAAATTATGTATATTTATAGAAAGTGCATATATTGTATAGCAAATAGATGCGCCTACCATACAATATTTCGAACCAAATTTTGACACAATTATTGGTGCAAAAAAGCTTGATATGCCCATGAATAAATAAGCTATAATAAGTACATAGAATCCAACATATACTATTCCCAATTTTGAATAATACATTGTAAG
>CAZDWF010000256.1:0-2561 GCA_964508895.1 uncultured Bacteroidales bacterium | reverse complement strand
ATTTTTTTGCTCCAAGAAGCGTGGCAGTAATAGGTGTATCAAGAAACCCAAAGAAATTCGGGCATATCATATTTGCATAGCATTTTTCACCAAGTACATTGTCAGTGTTCGGATTTACTGGGTAGACCTTGCCGTTCCTTATGTCCCCATTTTTTGTTGGAGGTATTCTTATGATTTTATGGAGAGCAGGAACCCTGAATTGGTTTCACAATCATATTTTGGGTTAGTAACTTTATAAAAATTTTATTTATTTCCGGTTTTTAAAACAATATCAAGGAATCCAACGTATAAAACTATATCGATACATGATGTGATGTTAATGTTATCACTTATTTTAAATTTTGATTTTTGAAATATTGTTGTAACTTAGTAGCTTCCATCAACAATCTGTGATTTAAATGCGCCCGCAATTACTTGTTTTCCTGTTATTTATAAGTGCATTCTCATTTGCACAATGGGAATGGCAAAACCCATTGCCACAAGGTAACAGATTGATGGATGTTGCCTTTGCTGATTCTCTTAATGGATGGTCCATAGGATTAAGTGGTACAGTAATGCGAACATCTGATGGTGGTGAAAACTGGACTCATCAAACCAGTGGCGTTGAAGATAATCTTAACAGTATAAGTTTAGTCAATACTCAACAAGCATGGATTGCTGGTAATAATGGTGTTATATTACATACTGATGATGGTGGTATAACCTGGCTGTTACAGTCATCCGGTACAAATAAAGTTCTTAACAAAATTTTCTTCTATGATGAAAATGTGGGCTGGGTTGTTGGACAGAATGGTATAATCCTACGGACAGTTAATGGAGGGAATTCATGGATTGACAGCTCTGTGAATGCCAAGGAATATCTGAATGATATTTATTTTATTGATGAATATAATGGATGGGCTGTTGGGTGTCTGGGAGTAATCTATAATACTACTGATGGAGGAACTACATGGGATGAGCAGACCAGCGAAACTACGGAGAATCTCTATGGTGTTTGCTTTGTTGGAGAAGGAAATGGTTATGCTGTTGGCCAAAATGGTGTTATTCTACGAACCATAGATGAGGGAAGAAACTGGACTGCACAATATCAAAATTATTCTGATAATTTCATGGATGTCAGCTTTGTTGACGAACTCAATGGTTATATTCTCAGCCGGGAAGGTAAAATCTGGCGTACAAATTCAGGAGGCGACTCCTGGTTTGTAATGTCATCAGTCGGCCAGGGCTCAAATTGTTCAAGCTATGAAGGAATGTACTTTATGGATATAAAGCATTCCTGGGTTGTTGGTGCCTGTGGTAATATATTCAGCAGTTCTAATGGTGGGTTTAACTGGAGATCATTGAGTACAGGATATTATGAAACTTTCAAAAGTGTTGATTTTATTGACCTCGACAATGGTTGGGCAGTAGGTGATTTAGGAAGAATTATATTTACACAGGATGCAGGGAATACATGGTTAGACAGGTCTCAGGGATCTTATAAAGATTACAGAAGAGTTTTCTTCGTGGATATGATGAACGGATGGATCGTTGGTGATAGCACAGTTCTGCAAACCAAAGATGGTGGTAATATTTGGTATGATCACAATATGGAAGATGATTATACATGTATTCATTTCACTGATGACCAGAATGGCTGGATTGCAGGAATGGATGGGAAAATGCTAAAAACATCCGATGGTGGTATAAACTGGTATGATTTTTCTCAGGAAAATGAAATGGATATCTACGATGTTAAATTTATTGATCAGAATATTGGATGGATTTGTGGTGAAAAAAATAAAAGCTCTTTTATATTTTTTACTTCAAATGGGGGTAATAAATGGGATGTTCAATGGGCTGGTCTCAACAGCCGGATGAATAAGATGTTTTTTAACGATAGTAAGAATGGCTGGGTGGTTGGACATTCAAATACAATATTACATACATCTGATGGAGGTAATATATGGAATGCACAACAAACTGATATATACGAGCATTTCCTGGATGTAACTTTTGTAAACTCTTATAAGGGATTTATATCAACCTCCGGTGGAAAAATACTATATACTGTTGATGAAGGGAATAACTGGCATATACAATCGAATCAAACATCAGCTTATCTTTATGCAATATGTTTTAATGGTTCTTTTGGGTGGACAGTTGGCTCATGTGGCAATATCCTTCATACAGATGATGGAGGAACGGTAGGAGAGGAAGAATTAAGAATTAAGGATGAAGAATTAAGAATTAAAGCATATCCAAACCCTGTTGTTTTAAATACTGTTATTGAATACAAAATTAATGAACCTTCTGATGTGCTTATTCAGATCTTTAATTATGCAGGTCAAATAGTTGAAGAAATGAATGAGTCAAAGGCCCCCGGGATTCACAAATTTCAATGGAATACATCTAATCTGCCATCCGGCATATATTTTTACAGAATTGAAGCGGAAGCAAAATATGGAAATGGCAGGATCATAAAATTATAACTGCTTAAATTTCTTCCCAGGAAATTATTTACACTTTTTCTTACTGATATTATTTTAATATTATAAATATTTTTATATATTTAGATAAAG
>CAZDWF010000255.1:0-2674 GCA_964508895.1 uncultured Bacteroidales bacterium | reverse complement strand
ATGATTCATATGATCTGGCACTTTTTGAGGCAGGAATATCTGAGCCGGATGAAATGGATAAACTGCAAGCTATAATAAAGCCTGATATTGGGATATTCACAAATATTGGCCAGGCTCATGATAAGAACTTCATCAGCACTCCGCAAAAAGTTGGAGAGAAGTTAAAGCTATTTACTAAGGTTAATACTCTTATCTATTGCCTTGACCATACTGACATACAGGGAATAATTATCAGATCAGAAATTCTGAATGGTATTAATTCATTTACATGGAGCAGAAAACAGGATGCAGATTTGAGAATCCTGGATACAAAGAGGATAGAAAAGGGATTAACTCTAATTATAGGATTATACAAAGAAACGCCCATTGAGATAATCATTCCTTTTATTGATGAGGCGTCGATAGAAAATGCAACTCATTGCTGGGCTACACTATTATATCTTGATTATTCAAATGATTTTATTAAGGAGAGAATGTTGCGATTGCAGCCTATTGCAATGAGGCTGGAGTTAAAAGAAGGTATAAACCATTGCCAGATCATTAATGATAGTTATAATTCTGATATTAACTCATTAAGTATTGCTATAGATTTTCTAGACCAACAATCAATCAGGAAAAGGAAAACCATTATACTCTCTGACATATTACAGAGCGGAAAAAATGATGAGGAACTATACGAAGAGATCGCTGACATCCTGGAGAAGAAGAAAGTGGATCAATTAATTGGCATAGGCCCTTCAATTTCCCGATTTAAGGAAAAATTTAATCTCAAAAAGGAATTTTTTAATAGCACAGAAGAATTCCTCCAGAAGTTCTCCTTTTCAAGTTTTAATAATGAAAGCATTTTGTTAAAAGGTGCAAGGGTTTTTGAATTTGAACAGATATCAAATGCTCTTCAACAAAAATCACATGAGACTGTGCTTGAGATAAACTTGAATGCACTGATAAATAACCTGAATTATTACCGGTCAAAGCTTAAACCAATAACCAAAATAATGGCTATGGTAAAAGCATTCTCCTATGGTAGTGGGAGCTATGAAATTGCTAATATATTACAATTTCACAGGATAGATTACCTTGCTGTTGCTTATGCTGATGAAGGTGTTGAACTCAGGAAAGCTGGCATAATCGTACCGATAATGGTAATGAATCCTGAAGAGCAAAGCCTTGATTTTATTATTACTCATAATCTTGAACCGGAGATTTATAATTTTGAGATTCTTGAAAAACTCGAGAATGCAATTCGTAAAAGCATATTGCCTAAAAATAAGCCTGTAAAAATTCATTTGAAACTGGATACAGGTATGCATCGTCTGGGTTTTGAAGAGAAGGATATCGATGAGTTAGTAAAAAGGCTGAAGGCGAATAAGCAAATATATGTTCATTCCATTTTCTCACACCTTGCAGCTAGTGATAAATCAGAGCATGATGATTTTACCAGTCAGCAGATTGAGAAGTATACTGAAATGGCACAAAGGATTAAAGCTGAAACAGACCATTATGTGCTATTACATATATTAAATTCTGCAGGAATATCAAGGTTTCCCGAAGCACAGTTTAATATGGTGAGACTTGGAATTAGTCTTTACGGAATTCCTGGTAATAAAGAAGATAAAGAGAAACTTGAAAATGTAAGTGAATTAAAAACAGTAATTACACAGATAAAAGAAATAAAGGCTGGTGAAACAATTGGGTATAACAGAAGCGCTAAAGCTAATGAAGATATTAAAGTTGCTATAATCCCAATTGGATATGCCGACGGAATTCATAGAAGCCTTGGTAATGGTAAAGGACATATGCTGATCAATGGGAAACTTGTTCCTGTTATTGGAGATGTATGTATGGATATGTGCATCCTGGATATTTCTGATATTGATGCTAAGGTGGGAGATGAAGTTCTTATATTTGGGAAAGAGAGATCAATAATTGAACTTGCCAGGGAGATGGATACTATCCCTTATGAAGTTATTTCCAATATTTCACAAAGGGTGAAACGAATCTATTATCACGAATAGCACTTTTTATTTACAACGAGCTTGAAACAGCATAAACAACACAATAGAATCTTGTGATTATGAAGAAACTTCGCGAAAATATATCATTTATTTTTGATACAGTACTTTTTAAGTACAGTAGCTTAATCATTGCAATTATTGTATTGTTGTGCTCCATCAATGTAGGCAGATATAATGGGAATTATATAAACAGTGATGGTAAAGGCTATTACGCATACTTACCTGCAATATTTATATATCAGGATCTGGATTATAATTTTATTGATGAATATGAAAGCAAGTATTACGCATCTGAAAGCTATTTTGATCATTTTATCAGTTATTTCGACGGAGAAGTTGCAAATATGGGTTTTGTCGGAACATCAATTCTAATGTTACCATTTTTCATTGCTGCCCACCTGGGCAGTTTTATTCTTGGCCTGCCTACTGATGGTTATGCACCTTTATATCAATATTCGATTGGTTTTGCAGCAGTATTCTACCTTTTTTTAGCACTCTGGGGGATTAAGAAGTTATTAGAGATTTATAGGGTCAAACCTTTTCATATTGCACTTGTTCAAACCTTAATAGTGTTTGCCACACCAGTATATTATTACGCTACTGTAGAAGCAAGTTTTACTCATATATATACATTTGCTGTTATTACCTTGTTTTTATTT
>CAZDWF010000254.1:0-2713 GCA_964508895.1 uncultured Bacteroidales bacterium | reverse complement strand
TATAAATCCCTCCTCAGTCAGATTTCGACAAAGTGAAAAACCTGAGACCCAAAACCTCACTCCTGAAGATGTTAAACAGTTTAATGTTGCTGAAGATATATATGTCAGCAGGGATATTTTAATGAACCAATCTCCTGATGAGCTTGAGAAACTTAACTATGAGCCACAGCCCGTAATGAGTGAAGCCAAAGTTTTTTTACGATTGCTTGTTTCAGGCAACCTGAATCTTTATAGCTATAAGGATGAGTTTGCAAGAGAGCATTATTTTATTGAAGGTGATTCCTTAGACGCTGTAGAACTGATTAACTACAGGTATTATATTGAGAAGGAAGGGAGGAAAACTGTTTGGAACGCAAAAAAATACATTGGCCAGTTGAATTACTATTTGCGCAATTGTCCATGTGTTGTTAAAGGTATTTCAAACCTTGACTACAGAGAGAAGGACCTTGTTAATAAAGTATCCGAATATAATCAATGTGGGGAAGATGAAAACCTGAACATAAAGAAGGAACGTAAATTGAGATTTGAATTTGGAATTGTAGCCGGAGGTGACAATACCACGCTTAAATTTATCAGTGATTATCATAAAGAATTAAATGATATTAATTTAAAATATAAACAGGGTTATGTTGCCGGAGCTTCATTAAATCTTATTTGGCCAAGAAACAGGATGAAGTGGTCTATATACAATGAGCTTTTATATCGGTCGGAATGTATCTTTAAGGGCGAATATGAGCAAGTAAATAACGATAGTGATAAAACAAAGACAATTTTCTCAGTAGGTGGATCTTATATCAAACTGGTTACACTGCTTCGGTATCAATTGCCTTTTGAAAAAATAAGACCGTATATTAATATCGGCTTATCTAATTCATTTGCAGTGAAACATGAAAACTCTCAGATTAGGGAAATTACATTCTATACTTCATTCAGGACAGATGAAGGTAATTTTCTTGACTTTTTTAGAAAGTATGAGCAAGGTATTATTGTTGGTCTGGGTACCTATATTGGTAATTTCAGTGGGGAGATCCGGTATGAAATGGGGAATGGTATGTCAGAAATTGAAGTCCTATAGACCAATACTGACAGTTTTTATTTTATATTGGGATATCACTTTTAGAACCATGATACATCAATTTGAAATAACACTACCAAATTTTACCCGGGGCTACCATTTGATAACCGGTATCATCGAAAGACAGGTAACTGACCTACCCGAAAAAGGCATGTTAAATCTTTTTATCAAACACACTTCAGCAGCTTTGTCAATCAATGAAAATGCTGATCCTACGGTACGTGATGATTTTGAGACCATCATGAACAAGATCGTCCCTGAGAATGATCCCGATTATGTGCATACACTGGAGGGTGCTGATGATATGCCAGCCCATTTGAAAGCCTCTCTTCTTGGAAGTTCTGTTACAATACCTGTTACAAACGGGAGACTGAACCTGGGCACCTGGCAGGGGATCTATTTTTGCGAATTCAGGAATTACGGCGGGCAACGTAAAGTAATAGTTACGGTTTATTCTTAGTCGAGGGATTAGAGACCGGAAGATAATTGGTTTTACGATTTACGGATTACGGCTTTGGGAAATAAGCTTTTATGATGCTGGTTGACTTATAGAATATCCGCCATCACAAGGTGTCAGGGGCATCAATGAACTTATTGAAGCGGACAAAAAAGCAGGCTCCTTTTCCTTCCTCACTCTCACACCAAACCTTTCCCTGCATGGCATCTACGTATTTTTTTACAATTGCCAAACGAAGACCGGCTTGCTCCTCCGGATCATTTAATTTTTCAGTCTGTCTTTTGTATCTGTTAAAGATATCTTTTAGTTCACTTTCTTTTATTCCAGCACCTTCATCCCTTATTTCTATGAGAACATGCTTCCCTTTTTCATAAAGCTTTATATAAATGTTTGTGTCTCTGGGCGCAAACTTAACGGCATTTGAGATAAGGTTGTCAATTATCTGAAACAAGTAGACACGGTTAAGTTTAGCAAGCGGGTTGTTCAGTTCCAGGTGAATGTTGAGGTTCTTTTGCTGGATGATAAGCTTGAAGTTTTGTAGTACTTCTTTTATAACGGTTTTGATGTATATCTTCTCGAGTTTAAGCTTTATCTTTTTTGATTCGATCACATTGATATCCAGCAATTGATTGATCATATTACTCATTCTTCTGAGAGATTTGAAGATCAGGCTTGTATATTCCTGGTGCGAACTACTCAGTTGATCTATCTCATTGTTAAGTAGTTCGCTCACGCACATGCTGCTGGTTAAAGGATTCTTCAGGCCATGTACAACGACACTTAACAGGTGGTTTTTTTCCTCATTCAGGTCGATCAGGTCAAAGTTTTGCTGTTCCAGCTGGGTTTTCTGATCACGTATATTGTTGTGCTGTTCCTCGATTTCCTGTTTTTGTTTGTGGATCTTCTTGTAACTTTTGGCCAGCTTTTCTTCCAGTTCATTTCTCTCACGTAACCTCTGGATCAGTACTTTCAATATGCCTTTTGAAAAAATCGATGTTCCTGGATGCAAGTTTATAAAAATCCTGCTGGTCCAACTGAAGAAGGATTGTGGGAGCAACAGCTGTTACGGAAGCAGATCTCTTTTCTTCATCAATCAGGGCATATTCGCCAAAAACACTTCCTTTAATCAGCCTTGTTAAAATATGGTTCCCGTCGTGGATCTTAACTTCTCCCTCAGCAAT
>CAZDWF010000253.1:0-2750 GCA_964508895.1 uncultured Bacteroidales bacterium | reverse complement strand
AATTCAGCTCTCCTCGACCAGGCAAGGAAAATAAAAGACAGTGCATCAGAGATAATTGGAATTCTTAGCCCGCTGATAGAACTTGTAATAACAATCCAGTTAGTGTGCGAATACTTAATATGCGACAACTCATGACCAAGTATTGACAGTAATTCCTGCTTTGTCATCGAAGAGACGGTTTTTGAATGCAGCACTATGCTTTTTCTTCCTAAAAACCCAATTGCATACGCATTGATGATAGGATTTTGAACAATAAAAATATCAGGTAATTTCGTGTTTAACCTTTCAGCAGCAACAACAGATAATTCATAAACTTCTGGAAATTGTTCATTTGATACCTTCACTGCTTGACCTAACAAATGGCCCTGTCTCGCTTTAATTAGGATAATCGACACGGAAATTATCAATAGCAAAATAATAACACTAAAATTTAGCAGAATAAAAACTATAAAAATTGCAAGTCCTAAGCTAAAATATAAGGCGTTTTTTTCACCTGAATATCTGAACTCCTTATCATTTCGAACAATACTCTTCTGACTATTTAATTCTGAAATCAGGCTTTTCTGATAGTGCAATACAATGACATTAAACAAGTAGAAAAGGATAATTAGCGTACCAAACAATTTTGTTGCGAAATCGGAACGTAATACTAAATAAAATTGATATAAAATTATGGCAATGTATATTCCGATGATAGCATTATTAAATTTTATTGAAATACCATTAGATTGAAGGACAGAATTATTATTTTTGAAATTATAGACGATCGTTTTCAGCGATTGAAAGATTAAGATCAATGGACAGATTAAAATGCCAACAAGCATAGTTGCGTCTTCCAGAGCACCTACAGAGATGCTACCCATTTTATACAATGATATTATAAAAGACAGAACAGCAATAGAATTGATAACTAATGGTAGGAGTGTAAGTTGATCATTTATTGCTATTTTAGTTTGGGACTTTGGTAAAATAAGTATAATAGCACTTAAGGAATAATGAGCTAATAAGAAATAAGAAAATATTCCTGACAAACGAATATTTATTGAAATAAATACGATACAAATTAGACAAAATAGTAAGCCAATATTTTTTGGATTAATACATACTGTTTTATTTAGTTTGGTTATTTCAAACTTAAGAAAGTTAATCTGTCGCTTATTTTTTACTCTCCTACCCATTTCTATTGCTGTAGCCGTTAATGCAAGAAAGTTTATTGCTATAAACATTATTACGGAAGCATTAAATCCAAGATACCCAAAGATGAAGGCCATAGGATATGCAAAAAGGAAAAAAAGAACCAATAAACTGCTAACGGCCAAAGTGATATATTCTATCATTGATTGATTGATCATATTTCACCCATTATCGTTATCCAACGATATCATCGAAACTAACAATTTTATTTACGTATAGAATGCTAATATTATGAATGACACTATTGAGTGCCTCAAATTACTGTACCAGCCTGAGATGGTGGCTATGTTCATCTTCGACCAGGGAACAAAAAAGGGTGCTATAATGCTATCTTCTTGTATCGGGAGAAAGGTCAAAATACTTTAATAAAAATTAAATAAATTGTACACAATTATTTAAAATGGTTTTTTATCACATTAAAATTATTGCGATAATATGGTGGCTTTGTCTTATTACAAATTACTGATGAAAAATTCTACCAAAATCGGTCAATATGACATGGTGGAGTGTCAATTATGTACTTTGCGCTTAGATTAAACACATTGAAGGAGAGCCTACCAGGCTTGACAGAGAGCCTTATACTGACAGTCGCTGCAGAGCCATGAAGGGTTAGGAATGAACACCTTGTCTTCAATACCTTTTAGGCAGGCATTGGCAATTTTGGCGAAGCGTTTCCGGTCAGACGCTGTGCGGATGGTGTCATAGTGTTCAAGTTTAGGTGTTTTCAGCTTTCGAAGCACATCAAAACGACAGTAAACATCAGCCGTCGGGAACACGAATTTGTTGGCAGCCAGAAGATAGCTGTATGCCGTCAACTGAAGATTTTCATCGACAGATGATTGGGCATAGGGCTTGGCCGCAGTTTTATGGTCTACAGCTATTATCTGGCCCTTTTCATCCATCAACAGCAGATCGATGACACCGATCAGCTTCAGATCTGTTGCCAGGGCATCCTCTGTATATAGGGTTGCCGATAGCGGCAATTCCACTTCGACGATCTCCATTCCGGTTAAATCAATGGATTCGTAAAAGATTTCCAACAAACGCTTTCCCATATCCAATGCGCTGGCTTTGTCTGGCATCGTTTTCTTGTAGAGCACCGGGATATATTTGTCGTCGAGATCATAGGACAGACAAGCTTCGAACAATTCCTCCAGGACACTCAACGGTTCATAAATACCCTTGTCATTAATGGCGCGATAATACCGCTCGATGCAGAGATGAATTGCTGAACCAAATGGTAAGGCTACCGGATTGTGTTCCGGTTTTCTTCCCTCGAAGTACATATATCGATACTTTAAGGAGCAATTCAGGTACGTAAAAATCTGTGAATACGAAATGTGAAGCTCGCTCTTAAATTCCTGCAATGCAAAATTTCTGGACATGATTGACCTCCTGTATTTGAGAACATAAAGGGGAAGGCACCAAAGCACCTTCCCCCCATTGATGAAGTGTGATTGTTTAAGATTGCAGTTCGGATATCAGGCTGGACGCATCAGAGCGGCTCAGAAAATCCAACACAGCACCATACGTATCGACGCAACGCTGATTGATCT
>CAZDWF010000252.1:0-2755 GCA_964508895.1 uncultured Bacteroidales bacterium | reverse complement strand
ATGGAAATGACCTTCTTTGCATTCTTTATCACGTACTTATTGGCCCCTTTTACATCGTTAAAATCATCCTCAAAACCGGCCTTGTAGGAGTATGAGATCAGTGTCCTGGATGCAACGGATGCTTCCTTTTTCAGATCTTCTTTAATATAGTGCCTGCACTGATCCAGGTAGTTGTCATATTGCCTCCTGGCCAGGAAATATTCCGTATACGCGATTCTTTCGACCCTGACGTTCTGTTCATCTGAATAAACCTTCCTGAAAGCTTTAACCTCCCTGTCCAGCTCTTCAAATGTTGTAGTTTCATTCTTGGTCAATCCGGCAATATACCAGTAGTGTGTCACATAGAGGAACTGCTGGACGCTTTGGGTATCGGTAAGAGCAACTAACTTCTCCTGGTTTTCCTTCACAAAGAGGTGCTTATCACTACCATAATCTGTCCCTGCTATACTCAGGATCCTAAAATTATCTACTGATAACAGTTCTTCACTGGATATCCCTTCAAGATAATCTGTTCCCACTTCTTTTACTTTTTCCCTTTCATACTGGCTTTGGAGAAGTTCAAGGTAGCTGGCTACCAGGGCAGGGCTGCGTTCACCCGATTCATATTTCTTTGCCACGGCGTCGACTCGCTGGGCAGGATCAGCTGCCTTTTTTGCTTCGGCGATCAGTGTTTCTGCATCAAGACCGCCCACCCGGGTATGCAACACTTTGCCCTCGGCATCCAAAAACAAAAGGGTCGGATAGGCTTTTACAGCATAGCGTTTATTGAGCTTTATGCCCTCGCCCTTCTCCATGTCCATCTTCACGTTGATGAATTTTGCATTAAAGTGTTCACCAACAGTTTTATGGGGAAAAATCTCTCTATCCATCCATTTACACGGACCGCACCAGACAGTATAACAATCCATAAAAACCAGCTTGTTCTCGGCTTTGGCCTTTGCCAGGGCCTCGTCGAAAGTGCCGTTTTCAAAATTGATCCCCTGCGAAAAAACTACGCTGCTGATCAGGATGGTAGCAATTATTGTTGTTAATGTTTTCATACACCAGCATTCATGTTAATCTTTCAAAGTAGAATTGAGCAGGGCTATCAATTTCTCATCAGAGGGTCTCGGGGCGTTTGCTTCCACAATATTCCCGTCAGGATCTAAGAGAATAAATTGAGGTATTCCCCTGATTTTATAGGCCTGAATGAATTCTGAATTAAAAGCATTGTCGGCAAATAATTGAACCCCGGTCAGTTCTTCGTCCTGAACCATTTGTTTCCATGTATCATGATCTTTCCGGGTATCAACTGATATACTGACGAATTCAATTTTCTTGCCATGGTATTTTTTCTCGACCTCTTTCAGAAACGGAATTTGACCTTTACACGGTCCGCACCATGTAGCCCATACATCGATATAGACATATTTTCCCTTAAGATCGTCCAGTGAAGTTGTTCCTCCTGCATAGTTTTCATAGTTTTCAAATTTAGGAGAAGGTTTTCCTGGCTCCAGTGCTGAAAGATAGTTGTACAATTCTGTAATTTTCTTCTTGTGTTCTTCGTTGGTCGACAATTCCATATACCTCAAATAAAGTGGATCTTTATCATTGGTCATAGGTAAGCGCATCTCAACATTAGCCATCATTAAGTGGTTCCTGATGATTTCATTTTCCAAGTTTGTATGTGTCTCCAGAGCCGCCATACCATAAGAAATATTTTTCTCTTCTTTTATGCTGTAAGCGTCCTTTTCAGCCCCGAACATCACCATAATATGATACTCCTGTGAATAGAAAAAATCTTCCACCTGGTCCAAAGGCATATCAGTTAATTCCTTCTGAAAAGCATCAGATGGCTTGAAGTCCTCCTTTTCAGTAAAATATCCGTGATATGATTCATACATGCTCATTTTTCTCAAATATGCATAATGAATACTTCTGAGCTCTTTATCTCTGAGCTCTTCTGAAATACCGGTCACATCACTTAACAATATCTCTTCCTTGCTTTTTATCTCCTGAATTGCCTTTACAAAGTCCTTCTCTTCCCTGGAATAAATCTCTTTTAGCCCGGTCATATACGTATATTCTTCCCGGCCTTTTTTTACATAATAATTATTAAAATCAGCATGGGTTCCCGCAAAAACCAGCGAATTCTCGAAATCATCGATGTCTCCATTTAGCTGGATAGTGCTTCCTTTGGACAAATAGGCAGTCGTTCTTGATTTTCCAAATGATATGATATATGCCCCTTCATCTATGTACAATGTATCGATAAAGGTTCCGTCGTCTTTCACATTCAGTGACGTCTCAAAACCTTTCAAAGCACGCACACTCATTTCTCCTCCGCTGGTGTTCTCGAATTTACCTGACAGAATAGCATACTCAGGTTCAGGGGCTTCCTGGTTACAGGAAAGGATTAAAACTATGGCTAAAAGGCTTGTGTATTTTGCAATTCTTTTCATGATTCCAGCAGCTTTAGGTTTTCATTAATAAGCTCAACAATCTCTTCAGTGTAGGGGCGGGGCGCATTTTTCTTAATGATCCTTCCGTCGGCCCCTATCAACACATATTGAGGAATGCCACTCAGAACAAAATACTTGCTGATATCACATTCATAGCCCCCGGTATTGATCTGCGGGCCATCAAAAAGGCCTTCTGTATCCCCTTTTATCTTTTTCTCCCATGCTTCCACGTTCTCATCGAGAGATATGGCAAGGAATACGATCTTCTGACCGGCATAGTCATCACGCAGTTTTTTGTAATGGGGGATCCCCTG
>CAZDWF010000251.1:0-2760 GCA_964508895.1 uncultured Bacteroidales bacterium | reverse complement strand
TCGTTCTTTCTGATTAATAAATAAAAATAAGAGATTGTAAACTTAGGATGTATATTACGCCAAAATAATGTTGTTCGGGGAATATAGTGTAATCTGTAATTCCATGGGACTCACCATTCCATATGCACACTTTAAGGGAGAGCTTAATTTCCTGAATAAGTTCAGGTATACCGATTACGATTTTGCAGTTCAGTCAAACCGCATGCTGAAAGATTACTTTGCTTACCTTGAAGGACTCAATGGTGACGATGAGTTTTCCTGCGATATTGATCTCAAATCCTTAAAAAAAGACCTTAATAATGGACTCTATTTTGAATCCACAATACCTCAGGGTTATGGAATAGGAAGTTCTGGAGCTCTGGTGGCAGCTATATATGATAAGTATGTTAGTGGTAAGATCAAATCCGCCAGAAGGCTTCAAAAAGAGAATATTAAAGAGCTGAAGATCATATTTTCACAAATGGAAACATATTTTCATGGTGTAAGTTCAGGAATAGACCCTTTGCATTGTTATATTAAATTGCCATTATTAATTAAGAATCAATCAGATATTGAAATTGTTGACATTCCAAGAAAGCAATATCCAAAAGACGGAGCTATCTTCTTACTGAATACCGGAAAACCAGGTAAAACACAACCCCTTGTTAATTTATTCTTTTCAAAATGTAAAGAAGATTCTTTTAAAGATCTCATTGAAAATGAACTGATCCCTTTGAATGATATTTGCATCAACACACTTCTTGCTGCTGACACTATTAATTTCCTCCAAAATCTCAAGAAGCTATCTATATTTCAACTAAAACATTTCAAGCCCATGATACCAGATGATTACCAATATATCTGGAAAGAAGGACTTGAGCAGGATTTGTTCTCCTTAAAGCTTTGTGGTTCCGGTGGTGGTGGCTTTATTCTTGCTTTCACCAAAGATTATACACAGGCAGTTAATGAATTCCGGAAGCAAAAGATTGACTTCATTACTGTGTTTAAGAGCTTTACGAACAGCTAATTTATTAGCAGATTTTTCGTGTATCTTTGTTATAACCACATAAGCAAAAGTCATGAACAGCATTTCAGGAAACATCATTGATCTTGTTTCAGGAGGAATCTTTCCTGGCAAGGTATATTTCGATAATGGGAAGATTGTTAAGATCAGCAAAGAAGAAGTTGAGGAAACTCAATACATACTTCCCGGATTGATAGATGCACACATACATATTGAAAGTTCAATGCTCATACCATCGGAATTTGCCCGTATTGCAGTAACTCATGGAACTGTTGCCACGGTTTCCGATCCACATGAGATAGCCAATGTGCTTGGAGTGAAAGGTGTTGATTATATGCTTAATAATGCAGACAGGGTGCCGTTTAAGTTTTATTTCGGAGCCTCATCATGCGTTCCTGCAACCAATTTCGAAACTTCAGGAGCAACATTTGATCATAATGTGCTGGACGAATTACTCAGCAGGGATAGCATAAAATATATGTCGGAGATGATGAATTATCCAGGAGTATTGTTCCAGGATGAGGAAGTGATGAATAAGATACAGGTAGCAAAGGACCACAATAAACCCATTGACGGACATGCTCCCGGACTAAAAGGTGAAGATGCTAAAAAATATATTGAAGCGGGGATCAGCACAGATCATGAATGCTTTACCATGGAAGAAGCTCTTGACAAGATCAAATATGGTATGAAGATAATTATCAGAGAGGGAAGTGCTGCAAGGAATTTTGATGCTTTGATCGGACTTATGGGTACACATCCTGAAAAGCTAATGTTTTGCTCTGACGACAGGCATCCCAATGACCTGGTAAAAGAACATATCAACTGGCATGTAAAAAAAGCCATTGCGCTAGGATATGATCCAATAACAGTTTTAAGAGCTGCCACACTACATCCTGTAAGGCATTATGGCCTGGAAGTTGGCTTGCTTCAGCAGGATGATGACGCTGATTTCATTGTGGTGGATAATTTACAGGATTTTAATATCCTTTCAACTTATATCAATGGTGATAAAGTTTCTGAGAATGGCAAATCATTATTGCCAGAAATGTTTGAGAAAGCGGTAAATCATTTCAATCCTGAAAAGATCAAAATAAAAGATCTGATTGTAAAACCCCTGAGCAATAAAATAAGGGTGATTGGGGCTCTCGACGGACAATTGATCACCGAGAGCATAGAAGAAGAAATTGATGAAAATACTGATAATCTTTGCAGTATTACAGACAGGGATATACTGAAGTTAGCTGTTCTGGACAGGTACAGAAAAGTAAAACCTTCACATGCCTTCATTCAGGGATTCGGACTGAAAGAAGGTGCTATAGCATCCAGTGTGGCTCACGACAGTCATAACATTATTGCCACAGGATCAAGTGATGAATACATAGCACAGGCGATAAACATGTTGGTTGAATCCAGAGGTGGAATTTCAATAGCAACTAAGGATTATCAGAAAGTATTACCACTTCCTGTTGCCGGATTGATGTCATCAAAGAATGCTTATGAAATAGCTGAAAAATATGAAGAATTAGATGCCCATGCCAAAGAAATTGGCTCTCAATTACATGCCCCATACATGACCTTATCATTTATGGCGCTACTCGTTATTCCCAGTTTGAAACTCAGCGATAAAGGACTGTTTGATGGCCAGGCATTTAAGTTCACAGACATTTTCATTATTTAAACCAAATATTTATATATTTATTTGACTTTTATATAAAATTATACCTAAATTAGCAGCAAAATATTATGTTATGGGA
>CAZDWF010000250.1:0-2762 GCA_964508895.1 uncultured Bacteroidales bacterium | reverse complement strand
GCCTCGCGGCTTCGCCGCTCGGCGGCCAAACCAACAATCCCAGCACGAGTCAGCGCAGTATCGAGGCAGACCGGATTTGAAGATTGACAGATTATACCCATTTATGGTATAATCAGAACAGTTCTTAAAATTAGGACACGATAATATCTTTTATAAATATATACATAGGAGGATTGAAAGATGGAAAGCATAATTTTGGATTTACGAGAATGCAATGAAGGAATGAGTTGTGAAGAGTATACTCTGCTTATGATTGCCGGGCCCAGTAATATTCCGCGATCAGTACGCAGACGTATGGAAAGACATCAAGATGCATGTGAATACCATCAAAGTAAAACCTTTAATCAATCAGCGCTCGGGACGCCCGTAACAAAGGAGCTCGAACTGGAAACTCAAGAGGTGATTGATAAATACGATCTAAGGGTTGATTGCGAAATGATGCAAAAAATGAGAAAGAAATATGGCGGCAGTCCCCAGTTCATGGAAGGAAGAGCGGCGGTTAGATTAGGTTATAATCGGTATATCTATATAGATAAAAAAGATAGACCGATAAATGATGGGGAATATGAATATGCCGGGCGCTTTTCTGATGGACGGGCAGCCGTCAAGAAAAACGGCGAGTTCTTCCATATTCGTAGAGACGGGACTCCTGCTTACCGTCAGAGGTTCCGTGATGCAGCGGATTTTCGAGACGGGAAATCCTTAGTGTGTCTCGGAAACGACAAATGGGTATATATCGACAAGCATGGCGTCCCAGTGTCAGAAGAAATGGACGGAACGGACATTTGGTAGAAGCCTTCCTTTTGCTAGAACTCAAATACAAACGACCGCTTAGTAGCTTAAAGAGTGAACGGCGGTTTTTTGCTTGCCCTGGACAATTTGAAGGGGTAGAATGAATATATTATTAATTTAAATATTGTTGGTGATGATTTGTTAAATATTCTTAATTCAACCAAATCTGTTCTTGAAAATGCCAGATTTGTTTCTTTGGATACTTCTAAAATAGATGATTTAGCTAAGCGTATTGATGATAAGATTAAAGAGGGGTTAGAAAGCGCTGATGAACATTTTGGAAGAGCAGGCAACTTAAAGGATGATATCCAGCTTGTCTTTGTTGAAGATGTTGTCAATTTCTGTTTTTGGGCTGAAAAGAATAAAGAAAAATGGAAAGTAGAATGGAAAGGTAGAAAAACAGATGGTGGATGGTATAGTTTGAAAACCTGCTTTGAAAGAGCTATAAATAGTAAGATTCCTATTCTTAATCCAGAATATATAGCTTCAATTAGAAGAAAAGAGGCGGCTGAAATATTTAAAGGTTTAAATGGAGTAGAAATACCTTTGTTAGATGAGCGGGTTAATAACCTTAGAGAAGCAGGTAGGGTATTGTTAGAAAAATACCAGGGTCATTTTATTAATGTTGTTGAAGAATCGGATTATGACGCTGTTAAGTTAGTTGAATTAATATCTAAAGATTTTCCATCGTTTAGGGATATTGCTGAATTAGATGGGCAGAATGTATTTTTCCTTAAAAGGGCTCAAATTTGCGCTCATGACTTAAGTTATGCTATTACTGGAAGCGGGAAAGAAATTAAAAATATAGATAAGCTTACGGCTTGCGCTGATTACAAGTTACCGCAAATACTTAGAATGTTTGGTCTTATTAAATACAATGATGAATTAGTAGAAAAGATTGATAATTATGTTTTAATTCCATCAGGCAGTCGAGAGGAGATTGAAATACGGGCGGCTACAATCTGGGGAATTGAATTAATCAGGCAGAGATTAAATGAATATTCTGCAATAAAAATTGATTTTGCTTTGTGGCTTATGAGCCAAGAAACATCCGAACAAGTTAAACCTTATCATCGAACTTATACAATTTTTTATTAAATCGCCTAAGCGAAAGTTTTTTGGTATAATATAAATAAAGTTTAAAATACTATGAAAGGTGAAAAGCTTTTTAAAGAATATTATGAGCCTAAACTTGTTGAACAAAACATTGATAATGTTGTTTTGAGGACTTATACCCATATAAAAGGGTTGTCTACTGATGATCCGGATAATTCTACTGAACTCATTTTTACTCCCAGAAAAGAAGTAGATCAAAGAGTAGACAACATATTTTTCAAAACAGGAGAAGAAAAAGGAATAGGGGTTACTTCTATTGTAAGTGTTAAAACAAAACAAAAATTCCTTTTTCTTTTGGATTGCGCGCCTTCAGTTTCAGATCAGAATGAAAAAGAATTAATTCAGATTTTAAAGGATTCTGTTAAATTCATGCCAGGGCTTAAAAGCGGTATGGTATTAAGAACATTGAATTCATATCATGTGGTTGGATTTGTTCCGTTAAGTAAAACCGAATGGCAAAATCATATGGCTCAAGCAATTCTGTTGAAAACTAAAAATGAAGAGCCTGTTGGGGATATTAGATACATTGGACACAGTCTTGAACGAGGATACGGTTCACTTCGTATTAGTGATTATCAAGGAAAACCCACTCCTGATTTTATCTGTTATCTTTAAGAAATAATTAGCTTAAGAAAATATAAGAGTTGGGAGTCGGACTCCCAATTCTTCCTTATTGACGAACTCCTAAATACATGAAAGTAATAAAAATAAGAAATAAAAATGCCATTTTGGAGCTTTTGAAAGACGGGGCTAATTTTGAGAAAATTGTCTTGGCTCATGGTTTAAAGCAAGATGATTTAACAAAAGAAATTCTATCAACAGCGGCCAGTCGGAAAGTGCCTGTTAAAAAAGTG
>CAZDWF010000249.1:0-2786 GCA_964508895.1 uncultured Bacteroidales bacterium | reverse complement strand
CATTTTTAATAATTCTTTTCTGTTAATATTTTTATTTATTTTCTTCATTCTTTTTAAGCAGGAAGTTATCTATTGCTTGTTTGAAAGTTTCTTTAGGCATAGCACCTGTGGACATCTGTGGTCTTCCATCCATAGGTACAAATAATACAGCGGGAATACTTCTGATACCAAAAACTGTTGCCAGTTCCTTTTGTTGGTCAGTATTTACTTTGTATATATAAATGTCATCTTTGTATTCCTCAGCAAGCTCTTCCATAATAGGTGCAATAAGCTTACATGGCTTACACCAGTCAGCATAAAAGTCTATAACACATGGTTTATCACCTTCATAAACCCATACATCTTTATTCTTTTCAAAGTTCATCACCCTGTTGATAAACATTTGCTTGTCCATCTTAGTAACTTTTCCGGGTTTAATATCATCCGATGTGTATGATGTTTCAGCTTTATTGTCTTTTGCTTTTCCATTTTCTTCAGCATTTCCGCAGCTATGTAAACTTATTCCTGCGATGATAAGAGCAGATAAGATAATCTTTTTCATTATTGTTGATTGTTAAGGTTAAAAATTTTGTGCAAATATATAAAAACTTTTATATTAAATCGCTTTATTATCACTTTTATTTTATCTTTGTATCAAATTCTATACCATAAGACAATTTGTCACTGATTATGTTTAAAGAAATGTCGACATTAAGTGAAGCTGATTTTGAAAGGCTATATTATTGTGACAATAACTGCCTTGAGATACTTTCCCGCAGTAAATGGAAGGATGGCTTTATATGCAGGCACTGTGGTAACACGAATTACTGTAAAGGTAATGCTCCACTAAGCAGAAGGTGCACCAAATGCAAAAGGGAAGAATCGGTCACAGCTCATACTACTTTTCACAGGTGTAAGGTCCCCATGAAGGATGCATTTAAAATGGCATATCTTATATGTCAGGATACTGACATATCAACCTATGAATTATCACGCATTATGAACTTACGTCAGATGACCTGCTGGAAGTTTAAGAAAAGAATAACAGATTGCCTGGAAAGGGGTGGTGATCCTTCTAAAGCTATATAATTACTATCTTCTCAACAATTTTCTTTTCCGGAGTTTCAATAAATAGAACATATATTCCTTTACTCATACCGTTGAGATTAATTGTTTCTTTATTATAACCGCTGTTTAAAAGTAAATCTGATTTATATACTTCTTCTCCTGAAGAATTGATAAGAATGCATCTTGCTCTTTTTTCTTTATGATTTATTAAACTCAGGCTTAAGTAATCTTTAGCAGGATTTGGATATATGGTTAATTCAATTGTAGACAGATTTTCCTCTATGCCAATTGGTTCCATATAATAGTGTGCTTCCCAACCAGGAGCAGTAATCGTTGTATTTGTACTAAATGTAATAAATGCTTTGTTACTTTCGACATAAATTGTTTCTGGTGGTAATGTGTCTCCTGATAATTCAGCAATTAGTCCCTGAGTGTCATAATCAAAAATTTTAAGAACGTCATTTTCGGGTTCCGTATTAAAGCTCCAGAAATCTATTGCCAGCAATTCACCATCATTAGGTGGATCAATTACCCAGATACAGGCGGTTCCGTTATGATAATTCTGTGTGCCACTGCCATCTGAAAATATACCGTAGGGTTCAGTGAGGGTAGTCATCCCTGAGCAATATACCGGGATTTCTGAGGTATAGGATAACAACCATCCTGGAGAAGTATTCGCATTATCAGAATCAAATTCTATAAATATTTTATCTCCTGTGGATGTAACATTCCCAGGTATGGTATTTCCACTAAACTGACCTAGTAAGGTAGCCGTTGCATCTTCTCCGTCGTAAATGCTTACTATATCATTGCTTTCAGTGTCAAGCTTTAAGAAACTAACGGTAATATTATTGACTGAATCATCAGGAACAATTAGCCATGAGCAATCTGAATCATCCTGGTAATTATACAATGGCCCACTTCCGTCATCAATTGTTCCATCAGTGGTGATTGTGGTTTTATCACCACTGCAATAAACCGGATACTGATACAGATTAGTATCAGGAACAGCATTGATCACAAGCTCCTGTGCAAGGTTGAAATTACTACCTCCTGGATTAAGGGCATCAGTATAAAAATAGCCATCGTATGATCCACCCCATCCCCAGTTAAAGTGATAGTAATTTCCAGACTGATATCCATCAACAATAAATGCATGGCCGCTAATATTTGGATTTGACCATCCTGCATAATACATTGGAATGTATTTATCGAGGTTGGTTACTAGCAGGCTGTCCCAGTCCATATTTGTACTATCTCTGTAAACATATGTGCATGAAGGATCATATTTAAAAAATGTTCTCAGGGTGTAAGCAGCTTTATGATTATACATACCTGAGCCATTGGGTCCGTATACCATATCAACTGATATTCCCAGGTGGCTTAATATTAAAGCAACAGCCAGATTGCTGCTGCTTAGGTTCACTGCCATTTCGTCCCATTTATATTCTGTTTCCCCAAAATTTGCTGATAAAGTACCATAAGGCGGACATTCATAAGAATATGATCCAATTCCGGTTTCCGGCCAGCGGAAGTAATTTACCAGCTGACCAAGAGCTGTCGCTACGCATCCTGTAACGCAATGCCCACCTGGTCCGGCAGGATCCGCCGGACAAAGTTCATTATAATAAACTCCCTGATCCCATGTAGTAGTTAGCATGGGAGAGATATCTTTGCCTTTGTGTATTAATAATTCTTCAGGCTTATTCTTTTCCAGGCGCTCCCATTCATCTGAAAAC
>CAZDWF010000248.1:0-2840 GCA_964508895.1 uncultured Bacteroidales bacterium | reverse complement strand
CAGCAGCATACTGATAATCTGTTGGGTCCAGAGCAGCTATAAGTTGTCCTTTTGCTACATATTGCCCATTTAGCACATTGACTTTCTCAATTTTTCCTGCCACCATAAAGCCAAGCTTGATCGTTTTATATGGCAGTATATTTCCACTGTAATCAAGAGTATTATTAAGCTGGGAAATATTAATTTTGAGAACCTTTACACTTATTGGCTGTGGCTGCTTATTTGAATTCTTTTGCTTATTGCAGGAAAATGAAATAGCAATAACAACCGTAATCAAAGCAGTAATAATGATTTTTTTCATAATTGGAGTGTGTATAATGAAAGCAAGATAAGAAATTTATTATTATCAATATATGCTAAAAGTTTTGTATTTTTATGCTTACTATTAAGTTTTACTTTTCTAAAAAGGAGTCTTAAAGAGTTTATTTTACCAGGCTTTCAATTATTACAAATTCAAAATTATTTTACGATGAAAACATTATTACGATTTACTATTTCACTGATATTATTAGTATTTCTAGGCATCACAGTACAATCTCAGAATTATGTCAGCACTGAGCCCCTGAATAAAAATGCCATTCTTGAAGAATTTACAGGAGTAAGATGCCCGAACTGCCCGGCAGGGCACCAGGTTGCTGCTAATATTTTAGCTGCAAATCCCGGAAGAGCTTTCGTTATGGGATGTCATCCCGGCAATTCAAGCTATACTCAGCCTTATGGTTCTGATCCTGATTTTAGAAGAACCTATTTGAATGCTTTTTACAGTACACCTTATTGCGGATCATCCCGATTTATGCCTAGTGCATTCATAAGCAGAAGAGTTTGGGGTAACGGAGAAAGAATTCAAAGCAGGACTGTATGGCCACAATATTGTGATATTATTATGGCTGAGGCTTCTCCACTTAATGTGGGTCTGTCTTCAACATATAATGATGCGACAAATACACTGGATGTAACTGTGGAAGTTTATTACACTGCCGATGTAACACAGGATACGTATATTTATTGTGAAATTGCTGAGATCGACCTTATTGCCCAGCAATCGGGAGGAAGCGCCGCTTATGTTCATAAACATGTTTTCAGGGAATCCTTTGTTGCTCAATGGGGAGATCTTATCCCTGGCCCTACCACTCAGGGAACACTGGTTGTATTCAATTATTCCTTCGACAATACTACTGCTCAGTATGTAATGGACAACTGTGATCTTCTTGCATTTGTTCTTGATGGATCAAATGACGAGATTATTTCAGGAAATGGTGCTGCTGTGGGCGAGTCAACTCAGATTGAACCTTCTGCTGCATTTTCTGCTGATGATACAAGTATGGGAGTCGGGCATCCGGTTCAATATACTGATGAATCAACGGGAGGTCCTGATACATGGGCATGGGAGTTTCCAGGAGGAGATCCTGCAACTTCTGATCTGCAAGATCCACCACCAGTTTATTATAATACTCCAGGAACTTATGATGTTACTTTAACAGTTAGTAACAGTTTAGGTACAAGTACTGAAATAAAAGCTGGATATATGGAAATAGGTTATGTACCTCAAACCGATTTCTCAGCAAGCTCTACGAGTATAATTGAAGGTGAAAGTATTGATTTTATAGATCTTTCAACAGATAATCCCGACGGATGGAATTGGGGATTTGAAGGAGGCGATCCTTCAACTTCTGCAGACCAAAATCCTGCTGGCGTCATATATAACAGCCCGGGAACATACAATGTGTACCTCATAGCTTCAAATATATATGGTTCTGATTCATTAATGAAAGCTGGCTATATTTATGTTGGAGGCGTTGGAATTGATGAAAGCAATACCCTGGAAAATGCGATATATCCAAATCCTACTGAAGGAGTTTTCCATATTGATTTACATAATATCATAGAAGAATCTGCTGCGATAAGCATCATAAGCGCAAAAGGGAATGTTGTTAAATCTTTGAGGGTAAATACATCATCAGTAAATCACTTGACGATGGATATATCAAATCAGTCAGATGGTATTTACTATGTTGTGATTACAACAACTTCAGAAAGGTATTGCATCAAAACTATTAAGAGATAAATACAACTTTCAAATTCTTAATTAGTATCCCGGTAATATGAGAAATTGCCGGGATATTTTTTGTAAATTACTTTGTTTCAGAAGAAGATGAATCTCCCCGCCACAGGCAACGATGTATCTGATAAGGAAATGCTTTTATTATTCGCCCCAGGAGTTGGGGAATACAACCTGGTGAGATCCCTCTTCATCACTCGGGATCAATTCGGCTAACAAATTTCAAATACAAGTGCATTGAAATATGAGTCTCATTGATTTAATTAAGTCTTTTTGCTCTAACAAATTCCTTGTTTTGATCAAACAGGTATCTATAGGTTATATGTGTTTTATATATCTTACCACCGATTTGCTCAACCATTTTCATCATTGTAGGATTAAAATCTGCAATCCAGTTCATCTCAAGATCAGTATATTGAAATCCAGGTTTGAGTGCATTGTTTTCAAATGCTATTACAAGCCCTCCGTCAAGGCCTTTACTCTGATGCTCAGGAATAACACCAAATATTACACCTATAATTCTGTTTATTGTTTTAGTAAATTTTAATAAATAGAAAAGCCTGATTTTATTAAATAAGTTGAGTTTACCATTAAATTTCCTGAATATCTGAGAGACATCCGGAATCATGATAAAAAATCCTGCTGGCTCATTTTTATAATATGCGGTGTACATCAATTCAGGGTCAATGATTGGTTTCATTTGCATTATCATAGCCATTGCATGTGCTTTTGCCAGCTTAGGAACACCTGGGAATTTTGCCCAGCATTTATTAAAAATGAT
>CAZDWF010000247.1:0-2872 GCA_964508895.1 uncultured Bacteroidales bacterium | reverse complement strand
GAAATAGTGCACTAATAGAGTATTCTTTAACTGACTCATTATTATACACTTTCATTGTCTCCAGGAATGATTTTGAACTTTTCAGGAATGTAATAGACACAAGTTTTTTCAATACCATTGATGATGTTGTTAAGGTATTGAGGAATGATCAATTTGGAAATATTTCCCATGAAGATTTCATGAATTATATAAACTCATCAAATTATCTCTATGAATTTCTGATCAAGCAATCAAAGATAATCAGGAAGGGGATGAGATTAACTATTATACCTGATAATCAGCTTGGATATTTACCATTTGAGGCACTGCTTACCAAAATACCTGAAAATCTCTCATTCGAATTTAAGAGCCTCCCTTATATGCTTTACGATCATGCTGTAAATTATTCGTATTCAGCCACTATGCTTATCCACCAGGAAAAAAGACATCAAAAGAAAGATATTAGGATTATTGCATTTGCACCTGCTTACAATAATGTTGAGGATATTGATACAAATAAGTTTCTTGCCTCTCGTGATTTTCGTGATTATCTGGTTCCATTAAGGTTTGCTATTGATGAGTTGCATGGTATTAAGAAAATAGTTAACAGTGACCTATATTTTAATGATGATGCCAGTGAACATAATTTTTGGGAACTGGCCCCTGGATATGATATTATTCATTTTGCGATGCATACTCTGATGAATAATGATGATCCTATGTATTCTCAACTTGTATTTACCTTAACTAATGATACTACTGAAAGCAATGATGGCTTATTAAATACTTATGAGATCTATAATGCTGATTTGTCTGCCCGTTTAGCCATTTTAAGTGCATGTAATACAGGATACGGAAAATTGCATAAAGGTGAAGGGATTATGAGCCTTGCAAGAGGATTCTTCTATGCAGGCATCCCAAGTGTTGTAATGACCCTGTGGGCTGTGTTGGATGAATCAGGAGCACAGCTTATGCAATATTTTTATTATTATCTTGAAGAGGGAAATGATATAGATATTGCCTTACAAAAAGCAAAAATTCAATATTTACAAGGAGCTGATGAGATCACATCCCATCCTTATTTATGGAGCGGGTATGTTAGTTTGGGTGATCCTGCAGCAATATATTCTTCAGGTTTTTGCTTTGTTAATCTTCTCCTTGGCTTTGGAGCCATTTTAATTCTTTCCTTTATAATATTCCTGATATATAAAATAAAAGAAAGCCACTCATAGAGCAGCTTTCTTTCATTATGTCAGCTATTTATTTAAACTTTATCAAGAATTTGTGTCAGCAATAATGATAAAGAACTAATATTCACACTTAAAAATATTAAAACTTGGTTTTAGATCGGCTTTTTAAAATTATATAATAATTTCTATGAACGGTCAATTGTGTAATAATAAAATTGAACAGGATTTTTTTAGAACACACATTAAATAAAGAACGATTAATTTTGTTGAACACTTATAATTTTTATCAAGGATTTAAAGAACGTAATGTTTGAAATCTTGTCTGATTATTTTTTAATGCTTTTCAATAGATTCTTTGCTTTGTATTTATATGTACTGTTGCTAGTACTTATTTCTTTGAATATTTCATATGCCTTTTCATTATCGTTTAGTTTCAGGTAGCATAAGCCGGCATACCATCTTGCTTTTTCCACATATAGATTACGATTATTATCAATGATGTGATTGAAAGGTTTCAGAGCATTTTTATATTTACCTGTCTCAATATTTGAAATACCTGCGTAGAACTGTACCGGCATATTATCAGGATCTGTTTCGAGTATTTTGTTGAACATGCTAAGTGCTCCTGAATAATCTCTACTCTCATATTTCTGGAATCCTTCAATTAGCATTTTGTCTTCTGAATGCCCTCTTATCAGTAATGCAGCATCAGGCTGATAATAAATGCGAAATAGATTCTCATTTGAGACTGTTTTTATATTATTCATGTAGTAAAGTGATATACTCCCGAATATCAATACCAGGAAGAAAGCAGCTGCAGCAACTCTGTGTAATTTCGTCCTGAAAATTGATCTTAAAATTGAATTAGAGCTGTTGTCATGAGCAGATTCATGGATGCGGTTGATGTTCTGACGTAAATTAACGACATCTGCTTCAGCAATTGCTTCATCAATTTCAGCATGGAGCTTAAACTGATTTTCAACATTATTGTCATTCTCTAACATTTTATCAAAATTTCTCAACTCATCATCATTCATCTCATCATTCAATTTTCGATCGAATAGTGCTGCTAAGCTATTTTCTATATTTTTCATCTCACTAAGGTATTTTAAAGTTAGGATCGTTCTGGATTCGCTTTACCAGTATTTCCTTACATTGATATTTTCTTTTTTTTGCATATTTTCCACTTGCATACCCCATAATTTGAGCGATCTCCTTAAGAGGTACCTTGTCCATAAATAGTCTTAAGACTTGTTGACAGTCCTCACTAAGACTTAAATAATGGTTCTGATATAATTTAAATCTGTCTTCCTGTTTTGTTGAAACTGGTTCTTCAATTTCACAGTCAGTAGATTCAAATTCTTCAGTGTTCTTTATTTTTTCCTGTTCAATTTTTCTGTTTCCCAGTTCTTTAAGCCATAAATTTTTACAGATCGAGTACAAATATGTCTTAAAAGAACATGATATTGTGAAACTTTCCTCCTTCTTTATTCTCCTGTAAACAGCGATCACAGATTCTTGAAAAATATCCTTTGCATCTTCTTCTGTACCGCTATTCAATATTACAAAGTTTCGTATCGACGGATAAAACTTCTTATAGATGTATTCAAGTGTATCCGAGTCGTTTAGTCTAATACCCTCAAGGAGGGATTCTTCAATGTAATGCATCTTGTGTTCATTTGTTAATACTCATTTTTCAAAAA
>CAZDWF010000246.1:0-2889 GCA_964508895.1 uncultured Bacteroidales bacterium | reverse complement strand
TATGGGTGATCAGCTGGGCGAGCCAATCCAGAGCATCGAAGGTTTTTGATGTCTTAAAAAGGATTTTTAAATATCTTACAATCAAGTTCTTTTAGAGATTATTCTGGACTTAAGGATGTTGAAGTGCTTTCTCACTCATTTACAACCGGAATGCATTATTCTGAGGCTCGTAGTAATGGAATGACTAAAGAGCTAATAAATGAATTTGATGATGATTTTATTAAAGACGACCATGAAAAAAGAAACCTCTATAGTAAATATATCGCTTCAGCTACTGGAACAAGAATTTCAAGCTGGAATAATCTTGATAAAGAAGATTTGGGTAGAATAAGAAACAATTTTGCAGAAGAGGGAGGTTCTATTGTTTATAGGGGATGCAATGTTGCAAATCCTTTACATGGCCGCACCCCATTTGGCAATATAATGTTTGATGTTCTTAATCCAGAAGGCAGTGATAAGACTATTGAGATAGGTGGTGCGGCAGCAGGCACTCAACTGCAAAGATTATATAAACTTGATGATGGAAGTCAAGTGTGGTCTTTTTATGAGCTTAATCTAGACGGTTCTATAAAAAAAGACAGCAAAGGAAAAGCTATCACTGCTCAAGTTGGAATAAATGAGTTTAAGAGCAGGACTACTAGATATTGGCCTAGCCCTTCTTATCATGGTTCAATGTCAAAATTAACACAGTTATTCCCTGAAATTGACACTGGAAAAACTAAAACTAGCGACGGATATCGTATAGAGGGGAACTCTTATCTGATGATAACAGATGTTGAAAATAGAGAAAGTAGCCTGCCTTTGTATACTGTTGAATATTTTGATAAAGATGGCAATATAGTTTCAGCAAAGTACAATCAATTGCAAGCAGATGATATATCCCGTCCAAGAAAACGTCCAGAAATTACATCTGCATCAACAGAAGAAGAATTAATAGACTTACAGAGAGATTTAATATATTATTCAGGGAGTTTGACACCAATACAAAGACAAGCAGAAGATGATTGGTTGAAAAGCCAATTTAGTCCGACACAAGCAGCGTTAGAATCTATAAGACCTCCACCAACTAAACCCGATACCTCAAATCTTGGCAGCTTAACTTATGAAGAAGTAAAAGGACTTGCAGGTAATTTAGAAACATATAGGAAAGATCTTACTCCTTATATGCAATATCAAGAAAACAGAGAAATAAGAGGGGAATTAGCACGTATTAATGAGGAGCTATCTTATAGAGATTATCAAAGGGCAGAAATGCCAAAAGTAGATACTGCGACATTAAGTACTCTATCAACTAATAAATTAAGGGAAAAAAGAGAAGAATTATACGCTTATAGGGATTTATTGTATAATGCTCGTGAAAGAATTGATAGAGAAGAATATTATAACCAGAGGGAACATGTAAGTGAGATGAGAGAGAGTATTAACAGGCAAATTGATCGGAATGTGTTAAATGAAGGTTTACCTCCAATGCCATCAGATATTACTACAATCTCTGAAACTGAATTAAATGAACTTATTGGGAGAAATAGGGAATATGGAAATGCTTTATATTCAATAGAGGTTTCAGATAGGCAGAGGTTTAATAATGAAGAACAATTTGTAAGAAATAATATTCATGATTTGAGAATTGAATATGCGCAAAGAATTGCAGGAAGAGGCTCAACAAGAACAAGACCCCATATTCCCCCTTCGCAAGAAATCATGTCTTACTCTGCAGAACAGATTAATGAATTGCAAGCAATGCTAAGAAATTATGATAATGCAATTTATACGCTTAGTAATGAAAATATAATTACTGAAGAGCAACGTAATAATGAAAATGAATGGATTGGAAGTCAATTTAGAGTCTTATTCAATATCAGAAGAAGAATAGGATAGCTATTAAGGAAAATCATATTCGCTGAAATTTAATTTATCTTACAAAAAAATTTAATTCTTATCTAAACATTCCATGAGTATGATTCACAAACAAAGGCCCCGGTCTTTTTTGCCCGCCTAAAACCTGGAAATAACGGTACGCCTTATTGCAGTACTTTGCAAGTTCTTTTCCAGATAAACCTTGCGCAATGCCATCTGTTAAAGCAAGAGAGTTATAACCTTCTGGGGCCATGAAACTAGTTGTATAGAGTAATTGATATTCCCCTTTTTCAGAAAAATTTTTGAAATAATCAGCAGTATCGCATCCTATTGCAAAAGAGCCTTTAGTGGCTTTAGAAGACCTTTTTGCCATTTTAACAGCACCAATAAAATCCATCATATAATTATGGCCTATATAACCAACAATTCTTGAGTCTTTTCCAAGATCAATCATTTTATTGTCTGATAATTTTATTTTCTTTCCTTTATCCTGTTTTAAATTCAAAAACATGTCAACTCCAGCAGAATATATATTCTCATAAACTTGGTAAACTTGCAGAATAGAAAAAGGTTTTGTTACTCCCTTTTCTTTCCAATTTTCCGTTGGATTTACTTCCATTTTATATACTCTTGTTTCAAGTGGATCTTCTTCATTGCTATTTGAATAGATTACTTCCCAGTTATGGAACTTGAAATTTTTGGCTATGTGTTTATCGGTCTTCGCCCTGTCAAACATTGACTTATGCCCATACAAAGCACCCCAGTAAAGATTTTTATCAGGGGGCTTACCATCAATCCACAACCCTATGTGGTTTGATATAATTAAAGGCTTTCCTTCTTTGATATCTTTTGCTATTACGCTGTATAATCCATCTAGTTTTTTCTTATCTTTCCAATTATCTGAATTAGCACCAAAAACATTTTCTAGAAATAAGACTTTATCAATAGATATCGCTACACCTGAAAGTGCACCTAATTTTAAAAAGTTCCTTCTATCAATTGCCATGTATAATGTTAGTATTCCATCGTTTA
>CAZDWF010000245.1:0-2897 GCA_964508895.1 uncultured Bacteroidales bacterium | reverse complement strand
GTTAACTATTTGCAACAATGTCAGAATTCTTTTGCCTTATTTCTTTTTTTAAAATCCTTTCTTCAACTTCCACTCCGCTCCATCCTTTGTATCCTTAACCTCAATACCAAGTTCAGTAAGTTTATCCCTTATCGCGTCTGCTGTTCTAAAATCTTTATTTTTCTTCGCTTCCTGGCGTAATTCAAGCATAGTGTTGATTACTGAATCCAGGATGTTGTTTACCTTACCTGATTTCTCAGAAAGTTTCAGTCCCAGGATGTCAAAAACGAAAGTATTATAAAGATTTGTTAATGCTTCAAGGTCTTCTTTGCTAATTGTCTCTTTTCCATCATTGACAGAATTGATGATGCGTACTGCTTCGAAAAGATGAGAAATTAAAATCGGACTGTTAAAGTCATCGTTCATAGCCTCGTAACATTTCTTCTCGAGTTCTTTGAGATTGAATGATGAAGAATCAGATGCTTTCAGTTTTGCAAGGGTTTCTGAGGCTGCTAATAGTTTTTGCAATCCTTTTTCTGATGCCTGCAATGCTTCATTAGAGAAATCCAATGTGCTACGATAATGTGCTTGCAGGATGAAGAATCTTATAGTCATCGGATCATAAGATTGCTCAAGCACAGGATGATCACCTGTGAAAAACTGTTCCAATGAAACAGCATTGCCCAGGGATTTCCCCATTTTTTGTCCTTTGGTAGTGATCATATTATTGTGAAGCCAGTATTTTACAGGCACCTGTCCATTTGCTGCTACTGATTGAGCAATTTCAGATTCATGATGTGGGAAAAGCAGATCCATACCACCACCATGAATATCGAACTGCTCACCCAGATATTTTGTTCCCATGGCAGAGCATTCGAGATGCCATCCCGGATAGCCATCACTCCATGGCGAAGGCCACTGCATAATATGTTCGGGTGTTGCTTTTTTCCATAATGCGAAGTCGACATTGTTTTTCTTTTCTTCCTGTCCTTCAAGTTCCCGTGTATATGCCAGGAGTTCATCTGTCTTCCTTCCTGAGAGTATGCCGTATTGATGATCTTTGCTGTATTTTTCAATATCAAAATAAATGGATCCATTCTTTTCATAGGCATATCCTGATTCAAGAATATCTTTGATCATCTCTATCTGTTCAATAATATGTCCGGATGCATGAGGTTCAATACTTGGATTTTCAACATTCAGCTGAGCCATTTTCTCATGATAGTTATTCGTATAGAATTGAACTATTTCCATGGGCTCCAACTCTTCTAACTTTGCTTTCTTGCTTATTTTATCTTCACCTGAATCTGCATCATTTTCAAGATGCCCAACATCAGTGATATTTCTGACATAGCGTACTTTATAACCAAGATGTTTCAGGTAGCGGAATACAAGGTCAAAGGTAATTGCAGAACGGGCGTGACCAAGGTGAGCTTCCCCATAAACTGTAGGTCCGCAAACATACATTCCCACGAAGGGAGGATTTAAGGGTTGAAATTCTTCAAGTTTCCTGCTCAATGAATTGTAAACTGATAATTTGTTTTCCATTTATTTGAATGATTTACTTGCAAATTTAAGAAGAATGTTGGATTAAGTTCTGCAGGCCTTCTTTTCCGACGATATTTTTTAAAACTAAATAAAAAAAGCCCAACCCAAATGGGCCAGGCTCTTATTGTTTTTGGTTTGAGAATCTTTATTTGATAACTCCAAGTTCCTTGCCCACTTTTGTAAAGGCGGCGATACATTTATCAAGATGCTCTTTCTCATGTCCTGCAGAAAGCTGAACCCTGATCCTTGCTTTTTCTTTTGGAACAACAGGATAGTAGAATCCGATAACATAAATTCCTTCATCAAGAAGCTTAGATGCCATATCCTGTGATAATTTTGCATCATAAAGCATTACAGCACAGATAGCTGATTGTGTTTTGAGAATATCAAAACCAGCATCTTTCATTCCTTTTATGAAATATTCACTGTTCCAGTGAAGTTTATCCTGAAGCTCTGAAGTTTGTGCCATCATATCAAACATCTCAATTCCTGCACCAACAGCTGCTGGGATAAGTGAGTTTGAGAAAAGATATGGGCGTGAACGTTGACGAAGCATTTCAATAATCTCTTTTTTACCAGTAGTAAATCCACCGATACCACCACCGAAAGCCTTACCAAGTGTTCCTGTGATAATATCAACCTCACCACGGATATTGAATAATTCAGTAACACCACGGCCGGTTTTTCCAACAACACCTGCTGAATGACATTCATCAACCATGATCATGGCATCGTATTTCTTAGCCAGCTCGTTGATCTTATCCATAGGAGCAACATTGCCGTCCATTGAGAAAACACCATCGGTAACGATAATCTTAAACCTTGCAGTTTTTGAAGCTTCAATAAGCTTTGCTTCAAGGTCTTCCATGTTTGCATTTTCATAACGGAAGCGCTGGGCTTTACAAAGCCTTACACCATCAATGATAGATGCGTGATTCAATGAATCGGAAATAATGGCATCATCTTTTGTTAATATAGGTTCAAAAACACCACCATTGGCATCAAAACATGCTGCATAAAGTATTGTATCTTCTGTTCCAAAGAACTCAGCAATCTTTGCTTCCAGGGTTTTATGATCATCCTGTGTGCCACAGATGAAACGTACTGACGACATGCCAAATCCATGTGAGTCAAGAGAATCCTTAGCCGCCTGAACAAGTCTTGGATGGTTTGATAATCCTAAATAGTTATTAGCGCAGAAATTCAGCACTTCAGCACCAGTATTTAATTCAATATCAGCTCCCTGAGGAGAGGTGATAATTCTTTCTGCTTTAAAAAGACCGGCTTCATGTATGCCTTCCAATTCTTTTTGCAGATGTTCTTTAATTTTTCCGTACATATCTTTAAGTTTATAATGTTAAATTTTTCAC
>CAZDWF010000244.1:452-2902 GCA_964508895.1 uncultured Bacteroidales bacterium | reverse complement strand
TTTATGCGGTCGCAGACAGAATACCACGGGTTTACCCGTGGATGAATGAGCCCTTCCCGTCATCTCCCGCGAATCCACATGTAGTGGGAGATGGCGGGTCAGCCAAATGGCTGTAACCGTAAGGACCACGGGTTTACCCGGGGGAATCTATTGAATCTCTTCCAATTTTTTCAATTTATCAACCAATGGTGTAATTATTTTATCTAGTTTGTTTTCAGTGGTCAACTTTTGATCCATCGTTGTCTTTGAGTCGTACCAGCTAAACAGCAAATATCCCAAACCTGCAATTAAATATAGAATTAATATCCATGCAACCGGTGACTTTGAATATTCTTGATTGTTGTACATCGAAATAAACATATCTATGATAAAACCTAATGAAAATAGTTGGGATATTACTGGTATAATAAACACAACACACCATAACTTATCGGCACCTTCTAAAAAAAGTATCGATGAAACAGCAGGCACAATAAAAGATCCAATACCAATGTACGATAATGTTCCGGACAAAACATTACTTTTTTTCTTATCATGATCTTCTCTTGAGTAGCTTTTTCTGTAGTAAATACGCGATTGCTCGCTATTTATTTCATCATGTATTTGTGAGTATAATTTTTCCGTGTCATTTATAATTTTATTAACACATACTTGATTTACAGTAAGATAATCAAAATAGCTATTATGTCGAATATATTCCTTAGTTTTATTAAGCATATTACCTATATTTCTATTATCCTTAAGCCAAGAAGAAACATCAACGACGTTTAGTTTCTGTACCTCATTAATAAATTCACTATATGCATCATATTTAGTATAAATTTGCTTACATCTTAGTTGGGCTAAGCTTCCTTCATGTTTCCTTAAAGATTTAAACAATTCATCAACTTGGTCCCGCACTGGATTAAACAGGGTATCTTTATCTGCTTTAAGGCAATATAATTTATCGATTTTAATCGCCTTTTTTAAATTAGCTATGCATTTATCAATATTTTTGAGTTGCGCATTATATTGAGCGTTCTGGTAGAGTGCTTCTGATAACTCTGGAGACAAGGACACAGCCTTGCTTGAGTTTGATTCAGCCTCTTTAATTTTTCCGAAGTCAAAAAAAATAAGAGCCTTGTATAGCAATGCATAGCTGGTGTAATAATTTGTTTTTGGCTTAGCGTATTTTATTGCTTTATCGAAATAGGTTAATGCCTTTTCTTTATCAATCCTATGGAACAAATAAATAATTCCCAGGCTTATATGAATTGAGAAATCATACCTATTTAACTTTTCAGATTCCAAATATTCTTCCTCAGCATCCCCTATCCACCCATTGGAAAATGCCTCCTCAGCTCTTTTTCTTCGCTCTTTGGCTTGCGTGTCAAGTGGGGCCATAAGTACTTCAAGAATATCCTTTAAAACCTCCCGGTTTTGCTCTAGTTGCCAAACAACTTCTGAAATTCCCCATTCAAATAACGATTTAAGCTCAGAGAGGCCTTGCTCTACTCTGTTAACACCAAGCTCTACCGCATCAAGTCCTTCAGATATCCTTTCCTGGCTTACAATTACCGCATTTGCAGTAGCCAATTGGGCAGCAATAACGGCCTTGGTCTGCCGGTTGATAATCTGTGATTGTTCTTTCACATCCCTGCCCAATTGGATATGATTGTGGTATTCCTTCTTCCGTTCCCAAGGTGCTAACTCATTAAGATATAAAGGCATTTATAACTCCTACCGACGTAAGAATCGCCATACAAGTCAATTATTTTTCTTACTCGCTGTCTTCTTGTTTGGTATTTTAGCCAGATTCACCAAATTAATTACCCTATCACGTTACTATCACCCATAACAATTATTATTCAATCGAATATTGGGATTATTAAATATTGGTAGGTATGGGGAAAGGGTCTGGTTGGAAATTGGCAGGCTACAGCCAGGCTATCTCACTCTTTCGGTGCAATGGCCTTAAGCTGTTTTAGGATGCTTTCCTTGGCTGTTTTAAATTCTTCTTCAGTCAGGCCGCCAGCCTGGTAGGTGGCCGTAAGCTCCTTGAGGGACCACACAAGCTCTGCGGTCGGCCCCTGGGGGATCTCGTCAGATTTGTCCACCCTACCCTACCCAGAAACCATGTCTGAAACCTTACCCAGGTTGCTGATGATGTTGAAGCCGGAGGCCATGCCGCATTTGGAGGCGACTTGCTAGCCGGTGCCCTGGTGGTCGAATAAAACTAGAGACTGGTAGAAGATAACTCTCTATTGGTAATTTTCAATATAACACTTGAAGTAGTAATTAACACTGATTATATAATGTTTAATGTATTCTATTTCTATGTAATTTTACTATGATTATTATATAACCCATTTTAAGTATATTTTAAAAAGTGGATCCTTTAGCTTAAACATATTTTTTTTGTAACGAACAATAGCACCTTGTCTTATAAAATTACCAATAGTTCCTGCTAC
>CAZDWF010000244.1:0-442 GCA_964508895.1 uncultured Bacteroidales bacterium | reverse complement strand
TCTTTCATTTTTATTGATAATTTGTGCTATTTCATGGACTGTAAATAATTTCCCAGGAAAAGTAGCAATTGCTCGAATAACTTCATGGCCTAAACCTTCTTTTAATATTTCATAAATTTCCTCAAACTCTTGTCTTTTCAATTCTCTAATTACAAAATTTAATGCACTTTCAAAATCTTGCTCGTCAATAAAATGATCATTATCAAATCTAAACGAATGATAGCCAAGCAAATGAATTGGTTCGGGAAACCTATCAGAAAGAGAAACAATTTTTGATCTAACTATTGTGTCAATTTTAACACCAGTGTTTGTAAGTGCTTTTAAAATAATTTCATATAGAATAACCCCCGCAAGCCTAGACCGCAAACGGGTCCTTATTTATGGACATTTTGAAAGATTTTTACCTGGCCTGAAGATCGCTCGTTAAAAATTCTCTTAGAAA
>CAZDWF010000243.1:2199-2903 GCA_964508895.1 uncultured Bacteroidales bacterium | reverse complement strand
AGATATTTCCCACAAGTTTGGAATTCCTACAGGAAAAAGTTCCGGCAAAGTTGAAGTTAGTCTTCTATACGCACAAGCAGCCGGATTATTAAAATTTAGCAAACAGAGCAATCTAATATTCATTGAAAGGAGCAAAATAGGAGACCTGGTATATGATAATGATAGCTTTTTAGAACATGAACAGACACAGCTATTATTTCACTATATGTTTTGTGCTAAGCATAGCAAGTTACAATTATGGGAGTTATTATTTAAAAGTTATCATAGAGGTAGAGATGAAGTTGAAGCCACTGAATTTTTAAGATATTCTCAACAAAAATTAAATAAAAAAAAAATTAAGTTAGGACCTCTTTGGGGCACTTATTGTTCGGATGACCCATTTATAGATATCGGTGTCCTTGAACAAATAGAAAAGGGTAGGTACCTTTTCAAAAAAGTTAATATTATAGAGCATTATGTTCACTGGTATGCATTCTTTTTAGGCCATTTTCTATCTCAAATTGATTCTAGTCGGAATGATTTTACGATAGAAGAAATAATATCAGAAGGATTCCATAATATTTTCAGTTGGAATGTTGGAGATTTGAAATATGTCTTAGAATTATTGGAAACAATAAACACAATTAATCTAAATAAACAATTCAAAAATTTTCATATATCCATAAATCACAATTTGTCGTATTTGATAGAGCATTTAAATTATA
>CAZDWF010000243.1:0-2189 GCA_964508895.1 uncultured Bacteroidales bacterium | reverse complement strand
AAGATGTCGTGAAATTTAAGGAGAAGTTTTTCTTTAACGGATCAGTTGAAATAGATTCGATTAATAATGACACCGCTCTAGCAAATCTCGCAGCCGAGAGTTATGTTTTTCATAGTAAGAAAACATTTACTGAGAAAGATGATGGCAAAGTAGATTCGATTTCCTTTGTTAGCTCATTAATAAGAGTCATTTATGAAGATGGGCACAATAACCCATTTGTTACAGCGATATCTGGGTATGGATCTGGTAAATCGCACCTTAGCGTTGCCTTAGCAGCCCTGTTTGCAAATAATTCATCGTTTCTTAAATTCGATAAAGTATATGATAACATAAGAGAATTTGACTCTGACTTGGCAAAAAAAATAGAAACTCTGCTAAGAAAGCCAAATCTCATTTTTGCTTTTAATGGTATGAATGATTTTAATCTCACTGTTGAGATGCAAATTCAGCTAAAGAGACAATTAGAAATATCTAACGTTAATATTCCCCTTTTTACTGAAGTTGACGAAGTATATGAAAGGGCAAAAACATTTGTTAGATCACTTTATGAAACTGAAAAATTCCAGGAAGTTTTAAGCTGCCAATTAGGAAAAAAAGAATTCAAAAACATTGTAAAGAAAGAACAATTTTTTATCAAAAATATTAGAGATGAAAGAGTTTTTGAGCTTGTGAATGTTATTTCCGAGGAAATGACAGGTAATAAATATATTATTGAAAATTATCTGAATCCTAAATATATATTAGATGAAATTTGCAATAAACTTTGTGGAGAAAATAAGCCATTTGATAAAGTATTAATAATTTTCGACGAAATTGGAAGATATATTGAGTGGGTCGGTACAAAAAGATCAATTGACCCTTCGGTTATGCAACAGTTATATGAAGGAGTAAAAAAAAGTAATGGCAAAATAAATTTTCTTTCATTTATCCAGTTCCCTTTAGCAACATATTTTTCACATCTTGCACCTGGAAATTATGCTTCTATTGCAAGGTATGTAGACCGTTTTAAAACAGCACGTGTTATTCATTTATCTACTGTATTAGAAACAGTCTTTGCTAATCTTATACAGATAGAAAACAGCTCTGTATTTTCTGACTTCACAAATTTAAATGAAAAGTTGTTAGCTTGGCAACCAGAATTAAGTAAAAGTTTTATCTGGTCGAATAAAGAATATTATAAAAAATTAATCTGCAATAGACTTTCTGCATTTCATCCTTTAACCATTTCCTTTTTAGCAAAATTATCAGAATTTACGCAAAAACGCGGCCCTTTAATGATTCTAAGAGAGTTATTAGATAAATTTAAAAACCATGAAATTTCTGCAGTTCCTGCGTTGTATCCTATTAGCATTTTTGACACCTACTTTTTAACTGATGTTAAAAAGATGGAGGAAGATGGGCTGCTAAAAACTGATACTGTATCAACCTATGAAAGCTTAATTTCAAAGCCGAAATTTAGTAGGCATTTAACATCACAAGATAAGGCATTTTTGCAGTCATTAGTTATAGTAAGTTTGTTAAATCTGAAACCAAATTCTAAAAATGATTATTTCGACCTTCTTCAAAATTTAACAGGAATAAATTCGGAAAAACTTGTTGAAACCGCCACAAATCTTGAAATTGAATTAGGCATAATCCAATATGACGATGACATATTTATTCATCATATCGTATTAGATGCCGTAGGGCAGAGAGACTTTGAGCGATTTTTAATTTCAAAGCGTAATGAGATAGAATTTGAATATGATTATTCAGAACCAAATTATTTTTCAGAAAGGATCGAAAGAGCTCTATCACATGACTTATTAGAGTTTAAAACCTCATTCTTTAGAAATATAACAACTAAAGAATGGGTATTTACTCAGGCTATTTTTGATGTTCGCTGTAATTTAGCTGAAGTGATAACAAGTAACATTCAAAACTCAAAGCAGGCAGTTGCACCTGAGCTTTCAAGGGGTGCTATGCTTTGGATTTATATCAATGGCGGTTTTATTGAGAATGCTGAAGCTGAAATGAGAAGGATCCAAGAATTATCCAGTCAACTGACACTTCAAGAGCACCCTATTCAGATTGCCTTCATTTTAGATAACAATTCAGAACTATATTATTCAATTATAGAGCTTGATGTAATCCTAAATCTTAATTCTGCTGAAAAAGCAAAGAGAGAAGCGACAAAGAGACGAATTTTA
>CAZDWF010000242.1:0-2905 GCA_964508895.1 uncultured Bacteroidales bacterium | reverse complement strand
ATGGAAGCCTTACATATCTGTTTAAAAGTAATGGCGAAGTGATGGTTGATTATAATTTTGTTACAAAGATTGCGATTGACCCACGACAAACTGGTCTGGTATATACTTGCAGCAAAGAGTATAACAGGCTCAGCTGGGAAAGGGAAGGACAGTGGACAGCCTATCCCGATGATCATATTGGAAGAACGACTGGTGAAACCTTATATACAGAGGAGAATACCTACGATTTCATATTTGGAAAGGAGCCAGAGTGGGAGTGGATGTTTGATAATAATTTCCTGGGAACAAATGATTTCAGGTCTGCAAAAGACTATATATACTGGGCAAGCCTTCGTAACAGCAATGGCAATGGGCTGGTAGTAATTTCAGATGGAGACGATTCATTCAGAGCTTTTGCTGATAATGAAAATATAAGTTTCCTGGTAGCAGGTTTTGTCACCGGAGGCAGTGATCTGTTCTATGCTTCACACCTGAAGAACGAACGCAGGAAACTTAATGTTGGTGATGCATTTACTGGTTCGTTCACAATTAGATTCGTAAAATAGCTATGGGACCAAACAGAACTAATTTCCACAACACAATAAAAAGAAAGGGCTTTACAAAAGTTCCGGTAGATTTTGTTTTTTGTGATTCCCAGATTAAGAATTTTAAAGAAAAGTTCAGGCACGACGATTACGAATCATATTTTGGCATGAGCCATCGACAGGTTGAAATCCAGGCAAAGAGGAACTATCAAAACGGACATGAGCTTTTTCAAAGGGAGCAATTACCTGATGATACTAAGTTTGATGAATATGGAATAGGGCATTCCAAAGGCTCTGAATTTGCTTTTCATATGACACGTATGCACCATCCTTTAAAAGGCGCTGACAGAGATGAGATACTTAATTATCCTTATCCCACTATTGATAATGAAAGTGTTGATATCCTGAAAAGACAGGTTGAAGCATTGCATTCAAAAGACCTGGCTGCTTTGGGTTTTATGCAGATGACTGTCTGGGAAGCTTCATGGTATCTGAGATCTATGGATGAACTGATGATAGATATGATGATGGAGGATGAAAAGGCCGGTATATTGTTTGATCAAATCACAGACTTTGCAAGTCAAAAAGCAAAAGCATACACTAAGGCAGGTGTTGATATTTTATCACTTGGTGACGATATTGGTACTCAGAGCTCAATAATGATGGATGTGGATATGTGGAAGAAGTATTTGCAACCCAGGCTGAAAAGAGTGATTGATGTGGCAAGATCCATAAATCCTGATGTGCTGATCTTTTATCATTCCTGTGGGTATATCACACCTTTTATCAATGAGCTGATCAATACAGGTATAGACATCCTGAATCCCATTCAACCGGAATGCATGAATTTTGATGAGATTCATGACAAGTTTGGAGACAGGATTTCGTTCTGGGGTACATTGGGAACCCAACAGTTATTACCTTTTGGGTCTAAAGAGGAAGTATATGAAACCACTATCAGCAGGCTGAAGAAATGTGGAACCAAAGGAGGAATAATCATTGGACCAACACATATTGTTGAGCCGGAAGTACCATGGAAAAATCTTCTTGCTATCAGAGAGGCGGTATTAGATTTTGAAACAGCCAGAAAGAGATCCGTGTAAGTCTGTGTCATCAGTGTTATCTGTGTTGTGTTTTATTGAAGAATCGACTTTGTAAATATCCTGAAATTAAGGTGTTGTTACAATTCTTATTTGATTTATCAGTAACTTTACTTCGAACAATTAATAGTGGATTAATGAAAGTAAAACTAACACTGTTGCTATTTATCATAGTAACTTTTTTATACCAATGTAACCCATGTTCAAACTCCAAACAAAGTAATCCCAAAGATGAATTAAAGGACTTTAAAACCATTGGCTACGTGGCAGGATATCGCAACTTCGACTTTTCTGAAATACAGGCTGAAAAACTTACACATATCAATTATGCTTTTGCCAACATTATCGATGGAAAAGTAAGCTTTGGTGGTAAAACAGCAGCTAATGAAGATGACCTGAAAGAAGATGATATAAAATCTCTACACGATTTGAAACAAATTAATCCAGATTTGAAAATATTGGTTTCTGTGGGCGGCTGGACATGGTCAACACATTTTTCTGATGTTGCCCTTATAGATTCTTCACGGAAGATATTTGCCAAGAGTGCAGTCGATTTCCTGAAAAAATATAAACTCGACGGCATCGACATCGACTGGGAATATCCCAACCAGATAGGTGCAGGGAACCCACACCGTACAGAAGATATTGAGAACTTCACCTTATTGCTAAAGGAAGTCAGGGAGCAGCTTGATGAGCAAAGTGAGATAGATGGCAAGCCAGATAATGACAGATATTTACTTACTATCGCTACCGGTGGAGACCAGACTTTTATCGATAATACCAAGCTCGGTGATGCCCAGCAATACCTTGATTTTATTAATATTATGACGTATGATGCATATAATGGTTTGCATAATACTACAGGGCATCATGCTAACCTTTTTCCTGCGGATGGCGATCCGGCTGTTGAAGCCAAAGGTGAAGAGGTGAAAAGTGCGCTTACTTCTGTCCAAGGACATATCGATGCAGGTGTTCCGGTAGAGAAGATCAACCTTGGACTGGCATTTTACGGAAGGAAATGGGAAGGAGTGAACAGGGAAAATAAGGGCTTGTTCCAGCCTGCTGAAACGGTAGGAATGATAGAATATTACAGGGTGCTGGCAGAGGAATGTATTAACAAGAATGGCTTCACAACTTATTGGGATTCATCAGCAGCAGCACCTTATTTATGGAATGCTGATTCAGCGATCTTTATCTCTTATGAAGACTCAAACTCTATAAGACTTAAAATTGAATATCTGAAGAAAAGTCAGCAAGTTGTAACAATTCCCCGTTGCGATT
>CAZDWF010000241.1:0-2927 GCA_964508895.1 uncultured Bacteroidales bacterium | reverse complement strand
TGTAGACCCTTTATTTATCCATCTTATTAGTGTTTTGCTTTTCAGCCATTTGATGTGGCGGCATTTAGAATTGTCAAGCCCATCGGAAGGAAGAATGCTTAGATTGGTATTATCTATTGCACTTCCAATTTTGCTTCTGGTTTTTTCCTATGTTCTTGAGTATACGTTGTTAAAACCAGCATTTCGCTATCCTCGTCCAGGTGATGATTATCAACCACTTGGGAATCCATGGTTGACCGCATGGATAAAAAATATGAGCAAAACCATAATTGATCAATTTGGATGGATCCAACAATTATTTGGTTCGAGTTCAAGTGGCGATTTACAAGATGTTCCTTCTGGATTTGCTTTAAGACAATTAATCCTTTTTTACCTAACGATATGGATAATAGATCAAACTCATAATGGAGTAATTTGGTTATCAAAGAAAACTAGAATGACAATTCATATGATTAACATATTTGCACTAATATTTGTTGTTTTTTCAAGAATATATCGAGCAAATCATTCTTTATTTGCAATGACTGTTGCCGTTGGAGTGGCGACATTATTAGTTTGGTCTGTATTAACATTATTGTATTCTCTATCATCTCAATATCGCAACCGATATAGATTTCTGCTTGGTGAGACATTTTCGGCATTCTTTGCACTTGGTTTAGCCTTTTTTGCATATTCAAATGATGTAGGAAGGTGGCTGATTTTTTCGGTTGTTTTTCTTTCGATATTTTCTGTTGTTTATTTGCTACCAAATTCTATAGTTGAAGAATAAGAGGGTATCAATCCATGGATCTACTAAAACTCGGTTTACCTATTGGTTTTGGAGTTGCAGTTTCATATTTGTGGTCTTGGCCAATACGCGACATATTCAAAAGAGGTTATGGTCCTACGCTCCAGTTAAATAGAGGGGTGCAAAAATCTGATACATCCCCAATTAGAAATGGATTTTCTGCGGCTTTTAGAGTAGGTAGTTTTTACGCAACTGTAGTGGCATTGGTTACTCTAGGAAGTGCAGGTTTAGTTACAGTTTTAGATGGAGACCCTCGAATTACAAAAGGCGCTCTGATAATAGCTCTATTTTCAGTTGCAATATCTCGTTTCTTGGCAATGAGTTACTCAGGCTTCATGCTTCAGTCTCTCTACAGTCTTGCGCTTAGCGTCTTTGCAGCGATGGGTTACTTAGCAATTGTCAACCCCCATTATTCTCACGAAATAATCGCAGAAGCAATTAATAAAAATCCAAATATAATTCAACTTTATGGTGCAGGTGTTATTATTACAGCATTGGTAGGGGAGGGGTGTTGGTATTTGGGAGGAAAGATAATGGGCCGTGCTAGTCAAATCTCATACAGTCTTTTTCGGGAATATTATGAAGGTCAAGAAACCCATAAGATGGCTGTGTATCGCGGCCCAATGGAGAAGCTTTTCCAAAAGACTGCTGTTCAATGTATTGAGGAGATCGGATTACGAAATCTTTGTTGGAAAACTTGGAGCGGAGACCCCGAAATTGCTAAATCAATACGAGATGGTTACTGTAGACACCTAACTTCAGTAGAGGGTACAAAACCATTTAGAGATATGAACGATGATGAAAAAAACCCTATAGAGGCGAAAGCAATAGAATTCTTTCAGAATCTACATGCTGAGGGAAAATTTAGAATAATTATGCCCAATTATCCTCACCTAGATGGGGCTATTGAAAAAATAGAAGGCATATTGGGGGTAACTCCAAAACAAATTCCCGACGTTGGTAATCGGCGATATCTTGTAATCAACCGGAGAGATGCTGTCATTAGCCTTCCAATTCCCGCCGAGTTTTCAATAGATGGTTCACATTTGATAAGCGAGACTGGTTCCAATTTTGCTATCACCACTACCGATCCATCACGCGTACATGATTGCCTAATAGAATTTAATAGTTTGTGGTCATATCACAACGATTAATTATTAGTATTACATTTCTCTTGATGGGTTGCAAAGCACGCTGATGTGATGGAAAACTCGATTTTCATCAAAATCATACTCTGCAACATGAGAACGAATTATACTAATTAGCTCATCATAGCAAATCTCTCTTGAATCCCACCGTTGGAAAAGATCCTGTGCAAGGCAAATTTCCTGATGTTCAAGCTCTATTTTATTTATGAAATCTCTAATTACAGGTATTTTATTGCCAATTTCGATTATATGCATCCGAATTCACCTCCCCTTAATAAGTCATCGTTTGATAACATAGAACTTCAATACAACCATATTGTACAGTATTATCTATTATTTCAATAATCAGGACTGTTAGGTAACACTGATTGTTCGTTTGCAATTAAGAAAGGTTTTCTCCTTTGGCAGATCTTTGCTAAATATTGGTATTTTGAAATCTCTTTGGATAACTCAAGCCTGAATTTATCGAGTCATTTATTATCCGGGAAAAAGTGGAACATTCATAGTATAGCTGAGGAAATAATCATATGTATAGTCTGATATCTGTTCTTGATAGATCAATTAATGTGGATTAGGAATGTTTAGGGAGGGAATATTTAATGAAAACCTTGCATAATGAATTCTTAGGTGCTCTATTAGGTGCTTGGTTAGGGATAGTAACTCAATTTTGGAAAGAGCCGATTGGGACGATGATTCCCTTTACATTAGGTATTGGTTTAATAGCAATTTTCATTGGCCTTACAACGCACACCAGAGACACTCATTGGCGAGTAATAGCGGGGGGAATACTATTTTTACTGATTTTCATTGTTGGATTTGCCTTTTATAAAGTTGATAGGATTAAATTCTTAAATTCGCAACAACAAATTTTCTTCTATGTAATTACATTTTGTTGGTTAGGAATTTCTCTGATTTCGTCAGCACTACACGATTATAATAGACCTGATAGGAAATAAGAGAAAGAGGCAAGTTGAACCATCAAGGCACCCACA
>CAZDWF010000240.1:0-2930 GCA_964508895.1 uncultured Bacteroidales bacterium | reverse complement strand
AATAACAATAATAATATTAATAATAACAAAGAGTTTTTTAAAAATAACAGAGAAAATTATCAATTTATTTTTCCTTCATCTTTCCTTTGTATCTCCTTAACTGTCTTCTTAATGCCTCAACTGCAATATCTGTTGCTTCTTCAAAGGATGATGATTGTTTTTTAGCATATAAATCATAGCCTTTTATAACAAGCCTGATCTCTGCTATCTTATTATCAGGAGTTCCATTATTATCTAATTTCAAATGAACATCACCTGCAATAATTCCATCATAAAAATTATGCAATTTGTCAACTTTTTGCTGAATGAAATCTTCTAACTTACTGTCTACTTTAAAATGAACGGAATTGATGTTTAATTTCATAGAAAATCCTCCTTTATTTATGCCCTTGGATGAGCAAGTTTATATATAGATTTAAGTTTGTCAATCGTATTATGTGTATATACCTGAGTGGCACTCAAATTAGAATGCCCAAGCAATTCCTTTATAGCATTCAGATCTGCACCATTATTTAACATATGAGTGGCGAAAGTGTGTCGCAAAATATGCGGACTCTTCTTTGCAAGAGTGCTTACCTTACTCAGGTTTGTATTAACAATGCGGTATATCATCCTATGGTATGACTGCCTACCTTTATTAGTGGTAATTAAATAAACACATGAAAAGGCATTTTGGTTCTTGAGGTCAATATATTCATTTATCAATGTTGACAATGCTTCAGTAATAGGTATAATTCTTTCCTTCTGCCTTTTACCTAATACCTTTATTGATTTATTGGAAAGATTTACGTTTTCCTGTTTCAGCTTAACTAATTCGTCAACACGTATTCCCGTACCATATAATAACTCTATTACCAGCCTGTCACGATGCCCTTCAAAATCATTATTGAATCCAATCTTATCAAATAAGTTATTCAAGGATTCTTCCTCAAAATACAAAGGAGTCTTCTTAGACATCCTGGGTGATATCACCTTGAGTGTTGGATTTTCTTCTATATAATTATTGGTAAGTAAAAACCTGTATAAAGATTTTAATGTGCTAAGCTTCCTATTGATACTTCGATTAGAGATACCCTGTTCGTGAAGATATGTCACCCATGAACGAATCATGTGATAATCTGCGTCCTGAACAGAAACACCAGGGTAAATCACTTCAAGAAAATCAAAAAATTGCTGTAAATCAATATGGTAAGACCTTATTGTATGTGGAGAATACCTCTTTTCGAACTCTATGTAATCAATAAACTTTCTCGTTAACATCCACTCAAAAAAATAAGAAGAAACCTTTTTATCAAATATACAAAATATTTAACGAGAAACAAAGTTTCTTCTTATCCAAAACTTGATAAAAATATGATATTTATTCTTCTTCCTGCCTCAATTGCTGGACATATATCGCCTTTAGCTTTTGCTCACGCTTTATAATCGAAGGCTTCGTATACTTCTGCCTCTCTCTTAATTCCTTAATAACACCAGTTTTCTCAAATTTTCTTTTGTACTTTTTGAGTGCTTTGTCGATGTTTTCACCTTCTTTAACAGGAATAATAATCATATAAATAAAATCTTTCGTTTGTTAAAATTATTGATTTACAAATCGGGCTGCAAAGGTAATAATTACTTTTAATTTATCAAAACATTTTATTTCTTCAAATTCTCTAAGAGAAAATCCGTTATTCCAGAGAACAAATGATAGCGTGTGTTGCCTCCATTAATGAAATGATTTTTATTCGGATACAGCATAAGATCAAACTGAACATTTGCTTCAACCATTGCACTTATTAAGTCTATGGAGTTTTGAACATGTACATTATCATCACCCGTTCCATGTGCAAGTAATAATTTGCCTTTTATTTTGTCGACATGGTTTATAGGTGAATTATCATCATATCCTGAAGGGTTCTCCTGTGGAGTTCTCATGAATCGCTCTGTATATATATTATCATAGTATCTCCAATTGGTCACAGGAGCAACTGCAACTGCTGCGCTGAAAACATCAGATCCTTTAGCTAAACATAATGTAGACATATATCCTCCATAGCTCCATCCAAAAATGGCTATTTTTTCAGGATTAACATAATCCAGGCCGGATAAATATTTTGCAGCTTCTATCTGGTCAAGAGTCTCATATTTACCAAGTTCAAGATAAGTCATCTTCTTAAACTCCTCTCCTCTGGCACCTGTACCTCTGTTATCGACTGAAACTATCATAATACCCTGTTCAGCAAGAAACTGATACCAGGCCATATCATATTGCCATGAATTCTTTACTGTTTGGGAACCAGGCCCACCATATACATACATTAATACAGGATACTTTTTATCAGGCTTAAAGTTCCATGGAAGTATTCTCCATCCATTCAACCTGATACCTTCAGAGGTATTAAAGCTAAAAAACTCTTTTTTTGAAAATCCAAGTTCCTTAATATACTCAAGCAAAGTGGCATTATCCTGCAAAACACGAATCTCTTTTCCATCTCTCTTATTAACAGTATAAACAGGAGGTGTGTTTGCATCTGAATATGTATTAATAAAATAATCATAGGTTTTGCTGAATTTCGCACGATTATCTCCATCTTTCTGTGAAACTTTAACACTATGGCCCTCCATGTCAACATAATAAATATCCCTATTAACAGGTGCAGATTTTGCAGCTACATAATAAACAAGATCATCATCATGATCAAAGCCTATCATACTTGTAACATCCCAGTTTCCACTGCTTAATTGTTTCACCATCCTGCCTTCCACATTATAAAGATATATATGATTATATCCATCCATCTCACTGGTAATAATGAAATGTATCTTATCATCAAGAAAAGTCAGATCATCAGTAATGTCAATATAATATTGATTTACCTCATTATAAATAACCTTGCTTGAACCACTTCCTGCATCAGCCAGTAAGATTTCAAGTTTGTTTTGTAAAC
>CAZDWF010000239.1:2218-2948 GCA_964508895.1 uncultured Bacteroidales bacterium | reverse complement strand
ATTCTTCTTCGGTAGGTTGATAATTTCCCCAAAACCGGATAACTTTTATTGGAACATCTTGTATGTTTTGCCAGATCGTTTTTAATGAAAAAATTGCTTGCTCACACAATTCTTCTGTATGTGCTATCCAAACAAATGATTTTCCTCCCTCAACTGAGCCACTACTATCATTGTATTCAATAATTGCTTCCATGCAGGTTTTTGTTTTGCCAGCTCCGGTTGGCATTTGAACAATGAATCTACTTATCTTATTTTCAATATTTTCTATAATCCGTCTTTTAACTTCTTTTTGAAAGTCAAAAAGAGGGTAATATTTTGCTGCTGGTTGTATGATCTCAACCGTGTTTAGGCGAGAGGAGCGCTCAGGAAAATAATCGGAACTTAACTCTAAGTTTCTTATTATATCATAGGGAAGTTTACTTGCTGTTGACCAAGGTTTTGAGGAAAGCTGAATAGCAGCAGATTCTTTTGATGAATATGTTTTACCACAGTAAGTCTGGCTTAGTTTTTGCAAGGTTTCAGTCGGAAGGAGTTTAAACAACTCTTTTTTTAGTCTGTTATTTTCAAATATTGAATATCCATAAATTGCATGTGTAATTTCAGCCAAATCAACTTCAAACTGTTCATCCTTTAGAATTCCCCGAATCTTTCTTATTCTATCTTTTCTTAAAGATTGGGAGAATATTTGGCTGAAAGCTGCTGAACCTGGAAAGGGAGATGATCTCGAAAA
>CAZDWF010000239.1:0-2208 GCA_964508895.1 uncultured Bacteroidales bacterium | reverse complement strand
ATCTTTTCCGATGATTTGCTGTAGAATTTTTGGCTCAATTTTATTTAATAGCCTAATCATCATTTGATAGACTCCACATTTCTTCTATCTCTTTTAGTCTCTCATCAGCCATTCGCTCTTTCTCTTCATTTATATAGCGTTTCCGTTGATCATCTGTCATCTCTTTCTGTCCAGCTTCCCTCTTAGCAATTTCCCGAAAGCCTTTTTGAAGCGTGCTTTTAAACCTATCTTTGAACTCTTCCCAAACATCTTCCTTCTGTTCAGAATCAATAATTTCTTCCTTTACAGCAAAGTCGAGAACGTGCATTACAACAAATATGCCCCATGCATTCTTGACGTCTTGAACTTTATAGTTAATGCGCCTTCCAGTGTCATTGTGGCATATATGAGTAAGTTTATCTCTTTTATCTCTATCTAAGGCATCCCATGATTCACACCAACCTGAATCAATCAAGTCATTGAATCCGGGTAAAAAGAGATCTGTATATTCTTCCCAATCTAAAGCTCTATTAATATATGCTTTATAACGGTCGAAAATAACGCTATAGGCAAAAACAAAACCCCTTAAACAGATATCTTGTCTAAAAAATTCTGACAAATTGTCCTGTTTAAAAGAAATAAACTGTTCCTTAAATGCCCTAACGAACGTCTCTACTTCGTCTTTAATGCTTTCCTCTTTCTCTGTATGGCCATAGCGAAGTTGTGAAAACGCTATACATTGCGAATCTTCACCAGAATTGTTTTCCTCATAGTCTTTACACTCGGCAATATATTCTTTAACACCAGATAAATTTGTTAAAAATTTGAGAAATGGTTTTCTTATTGTATCATTAAACTTCTGTCTAATTTGTTCTCCATCAGATTGTGTTATCAAACTGTTTTCATTAAGAAATTCGAGATTCATATCCTGAAGCTCTAGGCGTTGTATTTGTAAATTGTCCGTTTTCCTTTCAAAAGGTTTAAAGTCTTCCCCAATTAGATACTCTTTAACCCATTTACGAAGCTCAATATTACTTAGCAAATAATGTGTATCTTTAATGACTGTCGTATCTTTTATTCCAAGCCAATCAAGTAGGTATAGAGGAGGGTAAGTTTCTTGGGGACTCTGGCTAAATTCATTATCATGAAATGCACTAATTATTTCCTGAACACATAAACATTCAATGCTTTCGTCATTTAATAGTATTGCACGAGCATCATTTACTTTTTCAGCCTTCATGTTTATATACATAAATATTTTTCTTATGATCTGGATAAGATCTTTTGATTCTCCGGATGCAAGCTTTTTATCTGCTACTAAAAATACCACAGGAATTTGCCAAGTTTCTATATCCTTTGCCTTATTATTTAGATTTCTTGCATTATATAATTCTTTTAAGGCAGTAAGCCTATGTTGTCCATCAATAGCTACAACATAACATTTCTCACTATTCCACTCGATTTTACCAATATTCCCATCTTCTATATTTTGGACATATATACGATAATGGTCGGTATTTGTATAAACCTGTCCTGCAATACCATCAAACTCAATATTTTCTTCATAATTTAACTTAGGCAGTTCATGCTGAATATTATTTTGAATTGTTGGAAGTAGTACGAGAGTGATAGGATTAAAGTATTTAACCTGATTATTGTCAGTAAAATAATTTTTAAGTCCATCTTTTCCAACGATTCTGTCTCTGTCGACGTTTCGTTGAAACAGGTCTTTAATACCCCATTTTTCGCTTCCTGGGATTTCTACTAACAACTTAATATTTTCAAGGTCTTTCATTTTAAGAGATGTTTGAAGGTAATTTATATCAGTGTTATCCCCATCTCCGATCTTCCCAGTAATACCATAATGCCATATGTCATATTTGTCCTTTCTTTGAGGTGTCAGCATTTGTCCCCCTATTTAATTGAATATATTGGCTTTATTAAATTCATTAATATTTTTTCTAACAAATTTTCGTACTTCTTCTCTTCTATTTTGAATGTTTTAGTACTTATACACCCAAAGATAAGGTCTTCTATATTTCGACAAGATATTTTATGGTACGCGGCAAAGTTTTTAAAGCGATGATGGAATATGTCTTTTGTGGTATCTGACGTACCAGCGATATGCTGTTGGCATCTTGTGTTCAAATCTACTGATTTTCCTATATACAAAGGAGGCATAAAAGTGGATGATATAAAAATTATCTTTTTTAATTTTTCGAGATCATC
>CAZDWF010000238.1:0-2958 GCA_964508895.1 uncultured Bacteroidales bacterium | reverse complement strand
ATAATCGAACACACAAAATGATGGAAAAAGCTTTTGAAAGGATGCCTCGAGAAAAGATTTATGAAATTACAGGCATTCAATTCATGCAGCTTAATACTCTATATCAATTGCTTTCTCTAGTTGTCGATGATTCCCCGTTTCTTAAATATGCAGATAAATTACTTATGGTTCCCGATTTAATCAATTACTGGTTAACTGGGCGCGCAGTCACTGAATTCACAGAAACGACAACTACCCAGATTTTCGATACTCGCAATAATCGTTGGTCTCAAGAGATTATTTCGGCTATGGGATTTCCGAGCCATATCTTTCCTGAGATCATACTTCCGGGGAGTGTTCTAGGTCCGCTCCGTCCATCACTCGCGGGAGAATTGGATTTCAACCTGAAAGTAATAGCACCGCCAACGCACGATACCAGTTCTGCAGTCGCGGCAGTGCCTGCAGAAGGAATGGATCATATTTGGATCAGTTCTGGCACTTGGTCAATCATTGGCATAAATACTCCCAAACCGATAATTAATGAACAGAGTTACAAATATAATTTCACAAATGAAGGCGGAATGGGCGGAAATTATCGATTCTCAAAAAATATCACGGGATTGTGGATGGTTCAGCAATGCCGTCAACAATGGAAGAAAGAGGGATTGGATTATTCCTATTCAGAATTGACCAAAATGGCACAAAATGCGCCTCACTTGAAAACTATAATTGACCCGGATTATAGTGAGTTTGCCCAAATGGGTGGAATTTTGAAAAAGATCAAGAATTATTGCCGATTGACCGGTCAACCTGATCCAGGGAGTGAAGGGGAAATAATACGTGCTGTGCTTCAAGGGCTTGCTCTGCGTTATCGCTTCGTCATTGAACAGCTTGAACAGATATCTGGTAAGAAGACAGATGTAATCCATATCGTTGGTGGCGGAACTAAAAATAAATTGCTCAGCCAGTTTACCGCAGATGCTCTTGGGCGGAAAGTGATCACTGGTCCGATAGAAGCGACTGCGATTGGAAACATTATTTCTCAAGCTATTGCTCTAGGAGATATCTCCGGTTGGCGGGAAGGTGTTGATGTCATACGGAATTCTTTCAATATTGAGACTTTTATCCCAGGAGATCAATCATTGTGGAACAAAGCGTTTGATTCATTTAGAAACAACATTAATAAAATCACTCTAGCTTTTTGAATTCCACGAATAAACAATCCGTTATATTGATATCATTGGACAGGAGAAATAGTATTCAATGGTGATGTCCCAGCAAATAATTCAGATTCTCGAAGAAAAGCTTGATCATTTTGATCAAGAAGTTCGAAAGCAAAGTCTGATATCACTCCATGAAATGGTAAAAAGCGGGAAAATTGTAAGTACCCCGGAAAAAAATATTGCCAATTTACACTGCCATTCATTTTTTTCGTTCAATGGATATGGTTATTCTCCCACTCGCCTAGCCTGGCTGGGAAAGAAATCTGGCTTAAAGTATATGGGAATTGTAGATTTCGATGTACTTGATGGAGTAAATGAATTTCTTGATGCTTGCGAATATATCGGGTTGCGGGGATCCGCCGGTTTAGAAACACGCACTTATATTCCAGAATTTAGCGATCGCGAGATTAATTCTCCAGGAGAACCAGGAGTCTATTATGCCATGGGTATTGGTTTTCCATCCAGCTTTACGATACCTATCGCAAAAAAAAAGCTTGATGATATTAATCACCGCGTTACAAAACGCAATCTCCAAATAATAAAGAAGATCAACACGTACCTCAATCCGCTTAAAGTGGATTTTGAACAGGACATCCAACCCATAACACCTTTAGGTAATGTAACCGAACGGCATATAGTTGTAGTGATTATTAAAAAATCCTTCGAGATATTTGGAAATCCAATCCCTTTCTGGAGTGATCGATTAGGCCAATCAGAAAAAGATATCGAAAATGCGATGCAAGATTTAGAATTGTTTAAAAACATAGTCCGCAGGAAGTTAATGAAACAAGGAGGAGTGGCCTATATTCAACCGACTGTCGATTCATTCCCTCATGTAAATGAATTCCACAAATTGGTTAAGAATTGTCGGGCAATTCCTTGCGCCGCCTGGTTAGACGGAACTTCACCTGGAGAAAAAGATATCGAAGAACTACTTACCCTATTAATTGAGAAGGGTACTGCGGCAATTAATATCATCCCCGATCGAAACTGGAATATCGCTGATACGAGTAAGAAGAAAATAAAAATTGCAAATCTACGTCAAGTCGTCGAATTAGCAAGGAAATTAGATTTGCCGATCCATATAGGAACAGAGATGAATAGCTTTGGACAAAAAATCGTCGATGATTTTAATGCTCCAGAGCTTATGCCATATCGTAAATCATTTATGAATGGTGCAGCTTTCATCTACGGCCACACATGGATGGAAAAACGCTGGAAGATGGGATACCAAAGTCAATGGGCTGAAATTCATTTTCTTGATAGAAAATCTCGTAATGATTTTTATACTAACATTGGAAAAATACTCCCACCAAAGATTTCTGATCCAAATTTACTTTGGGAAATCAATGTCCGATTGGATCCCAAAGAGGTTATTGAAAGAATAAAATTGGCGAAGGAGCGAGTGTTTTATGAATAACAAGTTTGCCGAATATCGCAAAGGACATGTACCAAATGAAAAGAATAATCGTATTTGGCCGCTATTTGGCGCTGGGATGGAGAACCTAGGCATTGATGATAAACCTATTGAAGTACCTATGCCGTCATTCAGAGCTGATGAATTGCTAATCAGACATGATGCTTGTGGTTTATGCTTTTCTGATATTAAAGTTATCAAACTTGGTGAAGAGCACCCACGCATATTCAGGGATATGAAGCAAAATCCTGTAGTTTTAGGTCATGAAGTTGTAATGACTGTGGTTGCTGTCGGAGAAAAACTCAAAGAGCAATATAAACCAGGTGATCGATTTATTCT
>CAZDWF010000237.1:0-3006 GCA_964508895.1 uncultured Bacteroidales bacterium | reverse complement strand
TCAGCCTTCATCCTGAATTTTTCTTCAAACATGGTTTCGATATAAGCAAGTGTTTTATTATACAGCCATCCTGATCTTTCAGAAATTGTTCCTCCTTTACCAAACCAATCAGACCATTCCAATATAAGAGGTATTTTCTTTGATCTTTTCAGGTATAGGGCAGGTAATATTACACTTGGTCTTGAATCTACAGCATGTATGATATCAAATTTATATTTTCTGAGAAGTAAAATTCTCCGGAATGCATCATAAGGGTCGGCACCATGCCTCAGCTTACCAGGAAGTACTGATGGTGAGAGTATATACTGAACACCATTTTTAGAAATCTTTTCCGACTTCCATTTGTTCTTTATATGAGTTGCAGCAATCGTTACATCATGCCCCATTTCAACAAGTTGCTCCGCAGATTCAATGATCTTGGGCAGAGCAACAGTGATATATTGTGCGTGTGTTAAAAAAAGGATTTTCACAATATTGATACTTTATTTGCCTTCTAATGATTTCAGGACCTGATATGTTTTCTCAGCTGTTGACTTCCATGTAAATTCTGCCGCTCTTTTGAGTCCGAATGACCTGATTTTTTCCTTTTCTTTTTCATTACCAATTAATAATTCTATTTTGCTGGTAAGCTCCTCTTTGTTTTCCGGATTAAAATAAATTGCAGCATCACCTCCAATTTCAGGCATTGCACTGATATTTGATGTGATAACAGGGCAGCCACAAGCCATAGCTTCGAGAATAGTTAAACCGAAAGTTTCGTATTTTGAAGGATAAACGAATATTTCAGCCGATTGGTAAAACTTCGCGGTATCCGTTTGCTTAACTCCACCCGTAAAAACTACATGCTCATGCAGTTTAAGTTTATCAACAAGCTTACGCAATGAATTATAATACTCCTCATTTCTTGGAAATCCGACAATAACAAGCTGATAATCATTACGCTCATTAAGTTCAGCAAAAGCCCGAATCAGAATTTCAGCATTTTTATATGGATAGAGTGATGAAACAAATAAGATATAAGGTTTTGTGATCCCATATTTAGATAGAAATGATTTATTCTTCTTAATATCAGTAACAGCTTTGAAAATACTGTGGTCAAGAGCCTCATAAACGATATGAATCTTTTGGGGCTTGATCCCCACAAATTTCATAATATCATGTGTCTGACTTTCAGAATTGGAGATGATCCCTGCTGCATTCCACCTTGTTAATTTATATGCAAACTTGCGGTATATCCTGGTCGGCAAAGAAATGGTTTCAGGATTTGTATAAATATGCATGGTTTTCAAGGTTGCCACCAGCTTGCACGGACAATATAAGATGGATGTTCCTGTATTCAGAACATTAATTCGATATTTTAGAACAATAAATGGGAAAATAAAATGCTCAGTAAAAATACGCAGCCATTTTCGTTCATTGGAGAATCTGAAAATAATTTTACGAATGTTCGGGTTCTTGTATGGACCGAAATGCTCACTGCCTGCTTTGCTGACGAAGATATAAAGTATATCATCGCCAATAAGCGTTTCCAGTTCCCCGATCAGGTTTTGATAAAAACCAAATGCCCCGCTGGGGGCATGAGGATTCTCAGACAAAGTATTTATTGCTATTCTCATTGCTTGCCAAATATGTCAGCATTTGATGATATTCTTTCCCCTGGTTATCAGAGCTGCTATTACTCCTCTCCAATTGATACCAATCCCATAAATAAAAGATAAAATATGACCAGATAATATCCGGATCCTTAATACCTATGTTATGTCCAAACACTTTCACTGCATTCATGGTTGTTTTGTCACGGAAGAAATAATAAAGTACTTTTTCCGGCGACTTTCCTGAATTATGCAGTGTTGTATGAATCTTGTAATGGAAAATATCTTGAAATGGATTATGTCCTTTGGATGCAAATTCCCAGTCAAGAATGGCAATATCACCTTCATTATTGCTCATTACATTCCATGCGGGCAAATCCCGGTGGGACAATGACCAGAAGCCATTTGTGTTTTTTATAGTCTCAAGATGTCTTAAAATGAATTCTATTGTTTCTGCAGATTTAAAAAGACCTGATATATATTCTTCCTGTATATTAAAATCATAATTACATGCTGTTTTTGTCCTTAAGGCGATTTTCGACAGGGTATCTATGAGCTGAATAAAGGGTACTTGTGGGAAATACATGTATTTGGTCAGCGGACTAATTTCAAGTGCTGCAAAAGAAGAGGATTTTTTATAGCCTAGCACGTGCGGAACAGTAATAATGTCACTACAGGAACTGTTCACGTAATCAAGCATTATCATTTCATTTTCAAGCCATTTTCCCCTGTATTGTATATCTCCCAGTTTAATGTATGATATAATGTTCCCTTTCTTATCCATAAACTGAACTATTAACTTTCTTCCCTTGCCAGCCGACCCGGTTCTGATTGAACAATATCTTACCTTTTGGTCATTGTGTCGCTGATCTGAAATTATCTTATATAATGTTTTTGCAAGATCTCCATCACCAATTGAAAGAGTAAAAGAAGATGGAAGAATAAAATGAAATTGATAAAGGAGAGAGACAACATTTTTCTTTACAAAATGTTTGGGGGAAAGAACCGGATAAAGATCAAGGGAGTTTGATAATCCCTTTCTGTTAAGATTTTTAGGAAACAGAAGTTTAGGGTTTCTTTTATTAGGAAAGGCAATGAAATTAGGATTATGGATATCCTTTTGAAAATCAATTCCAAGCAATTCTTTGAAGATTATGTATATTTCTTCTCGCATTGTTAATTCTAACGAATAAGAAATGTCAGAGCAGACCTGAATGAATCCTCAGGGTTCTGATCTGTGTATATTTCTTTTGATTTTGCTGATCCTGAAAAGTAATCTGTCATAATCTGTATCTGCATCTGAATCTCTTCTTCGTCTAAATCACTCTTTCTTGCTGCAAATACTTCCGGCTGGCCTTTCAGCAAAGATATAGTTCATTACTTAACAAGCATTCATTTTTACTATATCAAAATT
>CAZDWF010000236.1:0-3007 GCA_964508895.1 uncultured Bacteroidales bacterium | reverse complement strand
GTAAATACAATAATATTTACATGCTTAAATTCACAGATAATAATTCAAAAACAAAACGTAATGAAAAAAATTCTAACTCTATTTATCGGACTGCTGCTCTTTATCTCTGCTTCAGCTCAATCAATTCAGAGAGATAAGGTTATTGTTGAATTTGCAACAGGCACATGGTGATCTTACTGTCCGGGCGCAGCAATGGGAGCTGACGACCTGATAGCAAATGGCCATGAAGTAGCAATTATCAATTACCATGGTGGAGATGACTACGAAAACACTGCCTCCATTGCACGAATAAATTATTATAATATTACAGGATATCCAACAGCAAAATTCGACGGAGTACTTACAAAAGTTGGTGGCGGATCAAATATGTACAGCCAATACGTTCCATATGTTAATAACAGAATTGGGGTTAACTCCTCATTTACAATGGATATTGATGGTTCATCATCAGGACTTATTGATTTTAACATTGATGTATCAGTTGAAAACGTTGACGGGTATACCGGATCAAACATTGTTCTTCATGTTGTAGTTACTGAATCACATATTCCTAAAAACTGGGGAGGGCTAACAGAAGTTAATAATGTAGAAAGAATGATGGTTCCTAATCATCTTGGAACCCCTGTTGATTTCAGTACAGGAAATATACAGGATTTCAACTTCCAGTTCTCACTGGATCCAAGCTGGGATGCAACCAATTGTGAACTTGTTGTTTTCTTGCAGGATAATACAGGTAAAGAATCTCTTCAGGCAACTTTAAGAGATATGATGGGATTTGGTAATGTTAACAATTATGATATTTCAATGACCAGTGTATGGAATATTCCAACAAATTCCTGTATGGGTGAATTCACTCCTGAAATTCAAATCAGGAATAATGGAAATGAGAACCTTAATTCCTGTGAAATTATGTATCAGGTTAATGGTGGACCTCTTAGCACTTATAACTGGACAGGCAATTTAGCTTTCCTTGAAACAGATGAGATACTACTTCCTGCAATTTCTTATACTCCAGAAGACGTGAATATTTTAAAGATCTATTCCACAAATCCAAATGGAAACCCTGATCAGTATCCTATCAATGATACAATTACAAGGAGTTTTGAAAAACTTTCCACCCCTGTGGATGTAAGCTTATTCTTCAGAACAGATACACATCCTGAAGAATCAACCTGGGAACTTCTAGATTCAAACGGAGATATCATTGGTGAAGGTGGTCCTTATTCACAAAGTGGAGATATTATACAGGAAAGCTGGACCCTTGATGCAAATGATTGTTATGTATTTAATTTCTATGATGCAGGAGGCAACGGGCTTGAAAATCCTGCATTCTTTGCCTTCTATTATGGAAATAATAATATGATAGTACAGGGAATTGGTGATTTCGGAAGCAAAGTGGAAAATGAGTTCTACGCAAGCGATGGCACAGGAATTGAAGAGATGACTGCTGAAGCTACTGTGAACATTTATCCTAATCCTTTAAGCAGCAATGCTACTATTTTGATAAATGTTCCTCATGCAGAAATTATGACTGCAAATGTTTACAACCTTGTAGGTGAAATTGTTATGACATTGGATGAGAAACTCCTTCAATCCGGAGAAAACTTAATTGATTTCAATGCAAACAGCTTGAGTAATGGATTATACTTTGTAAGTATTAATGCTGGAAATAAAAAAATTACTAAGAAAATCACAATTTCCAAATAATAAATTCCAGGCAAATTCCAAGCCTGAAATTACAAATTACAAACGGATGCAGAAAGTTGAGACGATTACTTTCTGCATCCGTTTTTTATTTAGAATTTTTTATTTAGAATTTGCCTGGAATTTATAATTTGACTTTTGGAATTTCTACTGTATGATTTCATCCAGTAAACCTTCATCTGCCTTATTTGGCAAAGTGACCTTCAACATCGGCTCTGCCTCCATCGCTCTCTTAATAGCAAACACTGCCTCTTCATTTTGAGCCCAGCTACGACGTGAGATCCCATTGTTAACATCCCAGTGTAGCATGGTGCGAAGCCTTCTGTCTGCATCATTCGAGCCATCTAACACCATTCCAAATCCACCGTTGATCACTTCTCCCCAACCAACACCACCTCCATTATGAATTGATACCCAGGTAGCACCGCGGAATGAATCTCCGATTACATTTTGTATGGCCATATCAGCAGTGAATTGCGATCCGTCATAAATATTCGATGTTTCCCTGAAAGGAGAATCTGTTCCTGAGACATCGTGATGATCACGCCCAAGAACAACAGGGGCAGAAACCCGTCCGTCTTTAATAGCCTTATTGAAAGCTGCCGCTATCCTGATCCTGCCTTCGGCATCAGCATATAATATTCGAGCCTGGGAACCAACAACCATATTGTTTTCTTCAGCTTGCTGAATCCACAAAAGATTATCACTTAATTGTTGCCTGATCTCTTCCGGGGCATCAATGATCATATCCTCCAGAATTTCAGCAGCCAATTTATCTGTTGTCTGCAGGTCTTCTTTTCTTCCTGAGGTACAAACCCAGCGGAAAGGCCCGAAGCCATAATCAAAACAAAGTGGCCCCATGATATCCTGTACATAGGAAGGGTATATGAATGTACCGTCTTCTTTCATTACATCAGCACCGGCACGGCTGGCTTCCAGCAGGAATGCGTTGCCATAATCCCAGAAATACATTCCTTTGGCTGCTAACTTGTTGATGGCATTAATCTGTCTTATCAATGATTGCTGAACCTTTTCTTTGAATCCTTCAGGATCATCGACCATCATCTTGTTGGATTCATCGAAGCTTAATCCGGCAGGATAATAACCTCCTGCCCATGGATTGTGAAGTGAGGTCTGGTCTGATCCCAGTTCAATAAAAACATCTCTTTCCTCTATTCTTTCCCAGAGATCAACAATATTTCCTTCGAAAGCCAGTGATACAGCTTCTTTATTTTCTTTTGCAATGATCATCCGGTCAATAATTTCATCTACATTTTTATATACCTCATCAACCCATCTTTGT
>CAZDWF010000235.1:0-3090 GCA_964508895.1 uncultured Bacteroidales bacterium | reverse complement strand
CAGGGATACTTTTTTTTGTTTCTATTTTCTGCGGATTGATCTTATATATCTGAACTTCGGGTTCTTGATTGCATGAAAGAAATGATAACAAGACTATAAGAGTTGTAATAAGCATTATGTTTTCTTTGTTTAATTTCATTTTTTTAACAATATACGTTTAGCAAATTGCATAATTTTTGTAGTAAAAGTAATATAATTATAATTATTTTAGTTGCTGATAGAAGACGAAAGATATTAAAATTGCCACAAAAGATAAAATGACCGATAATGATAAACATATTGAACTGAATGCTCTTGTGAACTTATTGGATGATCCTGACGATAAAGTGTATTTACAGATTAAGGATAAACTGATTAGTATAGGATCTGATACAATTCCATTCCTGGAAACTGCCTGGGAAAATGCTTTCGATCCAGTTCGGCAACAAAGGATAGAAGACATCATTCATCAACTGCAGTTGAACGATCTTTTTGCTGCATTGCATAGTTGGGCTCACTTTAGCTATAATGATCTTTTGAAAGGGATGATTTTACTGTCAAAATTTCTCTATCCCGAACAGGATGAGGATAAAATAATAAAGACTATTGGAAGAATTACTCAGGATGTATGGCTTGAGTTAAATCAAAATCTTACCGCACTTGAAAAGATCAAGGTGATAAATCATATCCTTTATGATGATAATAAGTTTGTTGGTAATACTGCAAATATTAATGCACCTGAAAATTACTATATTAATAATATCCTGGAAACAAAAAAGGGAAATCCTATGTCGCTCGGAGCATTATTTATTATCATTGCCCAGGGTCTGAAACTTCCGGTTCATGGTGTTGACCTTCCTAAACATTTTATACTTGCATATCTTGACGAGATAATTGAGATAGGTAATGTTGTGAGTGATGATAATAAAGTGTTGTTTTATATAAACCCATATAATAAAGGAGCACTATTTACCCGTAATGAAATTGAATTATACCTGAAACAGTTATCGCTAGAAAATAATGAAAACTATTATCTGCCCTGTGATAATATTACTATTATAAAAAGAATGATAGATGAATTGATCATTTGTTATAAGAATGCAGGAAATAAAGTTAAGATCGAAGAATTAAAGATCTTGAAAAAAGCATTTGATTAGTTGATCAGAAGAATATCTTCACTATCGTTCTCCAGAATATCTTACAATCTGTGGCCAAGTTTTGATCTTTGATATATTGAAGATTCAGTTTCAGTTTTGAAGGTATGATCTCTTCAATATAAGTCATTTCAGGATTTTTACTTTTTGACAGGATCTCATTTTCATTGATGTACTCAAGAGAAGCGTAATCGGTAAGTCCAGGTTTTACTTCAAGTACTTTTAGCTGCTCAGGTGTATACAGATCAATATACTTTCTCACCTCAGGTCGTGGCCCAATGAAACTCATATTGCCTATGAGAATGTTTAGCAGCTGAGGCAATTCGTCCAGTTTGTATTTTCTCAGGAAGTGGCCGGAAGGGGTGATGCGATTATCTTTATCGCTCACAGTAAGTAAACCATTTTTATCTGAATCCTGGAACATTGTCCTGAATTTTAGAAGCCGAAAATCTTTATTGTTCTTGCCAACTCTTATCTGGCTGTAAAAAGGGCCACCTTTTGAGTCAATTGAAATCCAAATAATAAAGATGATAAATAAGGGCGACAGGATTATCAATCCTGTAAAAGATAAAACAATATCAAAGATCCTTTTTATCATTTGTTGAGGTTTTCTTCAACTGATTCAACCACCGCATTAATCACGGTTTGTATGTTATCATCAGATAATGAATAATAAACAGGCAGGCTGATCTCTCTGGAGAAGTTATCATAAGTCACAGGGTAATCCTGAATATTATAGCCTGCATTTTTATAAAAAGTAAGCATAGGAAGTGGAATGAAATGCACATTTACACTTACATCTCTGTCAAAGATCCCCTGAATGATTGTATCACGGGTTTTTTCATCAATATCCTTAATCCTGAGGAGGTAAACATGAAATGATGATTCTTTCTCATCATTTATATATTCAGGATTTTCAGCCCAGAGATATTTTGAGAATGCATTGCTATATGTGTCAAAGATCTTCTTTCTCCTTTGAAGCATATCTTTATCATATCTTGCAAGTTCAATTAAACCTATGGATGCCTGAATGTCTGTCATATTATATTTATATCCAGCCTCAATAATATCATATCTCCAGTTGCCGATCTTTGATTTCGCAAGTGCATCTTTAGTTTGGCCATGGAGGCTTTTAATGCATAAATATTTATAGATATCATCATTATTAAAAGGACCAGGGAGATTCAGGCAAACAGCTCCACCTTCAGCAGTAGTAAGATTTTTTACAGCATGAAAGGAGTAAACGGTAATATCCGTGAGGTTTCCGGCTTTCTTTCCTTTATAAACAGCACCAATAGAATGAGCTGAATCAGCAAGAATAAGTATTCTTCCCAGCATTTTTTGTTCTTCCGTTTCAGGATTGAACATCTCAATGATTTCTTTCTCCTTTACCAGATTATTCAGCTCATCGTAATCACATGGAAATCCTGCAAGGTCAACGGGCATAATGACTTTTGTTTTTGATGTAATGGCTTTCCGCACTGCTTCAACGGAAATATTGAAGTCATTATTAATATCAATCATAATAGGTTTAGCACCACAATGAACTATTACATTAGCGGTGGCTGAATAAGTGTATGCAGGAATTATAACTTCGTCACCTTCTTTAACCCCAAACCATTTTAGCATCAACTCCAATCCTGCAGAAGCAGAGCTGACACAAAGGGTGGATTTATGCCCGGCATATTCAGTGAGTTTTTTTTCAAACAGTTTTGTTTTAGGCCCGGTAGTGATCCATCCGGATTTTAAAGTATCGACTACTTCGTCGATTATTTTTTGATCCATCCTGGGCGGACTAAATGGTATCATAGGGAATTGATAATTAATAATTAATAATTAAGAATTTCGTAACGCGTGACGGGGGAAGAAATTCAACTTTTATTTCTATGAAAAATATTGTTTGTGATGGTCTAGGATATATTCCAAGGCCTACTGACCAGAGGTTTAATTTTGCAAT
>CAZDWF010000234.1:0-3114 GCA_964508895.1 uncultured Bacteroidales bacterium | reverse complement strand
CGCTATGCCCACTTGGGAGATCAGGCTCTCAAGGATGCTGTGGCATTGTCGGATACTCTTCATACACAGAAAGATCAAGCACAGATAATTAATATTGCAAGGAGCGCTTCATAATGGGTGATTATAAAAGGATCATGGCTCTCGGGTCATGGTTACAGAGGTATATAAGCCCCACATTGTCTCCATACGGAATTGAGAAACTGGTCGATGATGCATTAATATTATTAAATATTGACCATGTACGTAGTGATAGTGACCCCGTTGTCAACGCTATGATTACTTTGCTTGAGGAACATGATTTACGTAGCGACTATAAAAAACATGAAACAGAATGGCTTATTGATACTGTTCAAAAGTATAGTGCTGTCGTGATGGGCGACATCCCTCAAGCAGATAGTCCTGAAGAATTACGTTGGGATATAAATATGTCTCTCGTCTTTTTTTTAGGAATAATAGAGAATATTAAAGACTTGCAAGAACATAAAGATACACCGTGGGAGAACCTTTTACTGACTTCAGCGAAGCGTTATACCCACAAGGAAAGTACCCAACCTCTTCTCCTTGAAGAATATAATAAAATCAGAGAAGAACTTGTAATGAAGAGCAGAAAAATTGCAATTGTTAATAAGATGGTGTACCCCGACACTGATATCAGGGAGGAGTGGGTAAGGTTTCCTGCCATGGTAAGTCGGATATTCATCAACTTTCTACGTGAAGGAGGGCGTGACTACTGCGGGTTATGTAAAAATTGTGGAATGTTTATCCTTGCAGAGCGAAAAGGCCAGCGTCAATTCTGTGGAGGCGCGTGTAGGATTGCTTACAAGCGAAAGATGGATAAAAAATAATCCTGTCTTGCGTACTACTATTGGCATCACACCTAAAAATCATGTTATCCGACCACTATGAAACTCCCTGAGCAGGGTGCAAACTCAGATGTAATAACATTGCTACATGATTCGACTTGCTAGCATTACAATTGTAAAAACTGCACCAAGGTGTTTAGGTCAGTTCAAGACGCTTTAAACGCTGGATATCATGCTCACAAGCGGTGTGTTAAGTAATTCTGTCCACTTCACGATTTTCAGGGAATTTGTTACATATATAGGCCGACACGTTATCAGGAAGAACCTCTGATTTCTGTTTGTCTGCCATTGCTCGACCTTGCCAATGAGTTCCTTTTGGAATATTTTTTCAGAGTTAGCATAGAAATGGTTATTACTACCTATATGAAAAGTCTCCAAAGTATGATCAAATGAATTGTAGCTCCTTTTGTAGAAGGGTGAGATGATGTCAATAAAAATATCAATTTCAATTAAGATAGGGAGAATTGTGATGGAATATTTTTTAGACGCTATTAAAAAATACGCTGATTTTTCAGGTCGAGCTACACGAAAAGAATACTGGATGTTCGTATTATTTTACATGATCATTTTTTTACTATTATCTGTAGTTGATGGACTTCTTGGGACGTTCATTTTGGGGACTATATTTTCTCTCGCGGTACTTGTTCCTAGCGTCAGTATTGCAGCAAGACGCCTTCACGATATTGGTCGTACCGGCTGGTGGCTGCTTATTACGTTGATTCCAGTGATCGGAATAATAATCTTGATAGTTTTTCTTACTCAAAATAGTCAAGATGGGAATGCATACGGCCCCAGTCCAAAACTTGTGTAAATCATAAAAAACTTAATCGGCTATACGGGATTTTTTCTTGCCCAGCTCCCACAACATCCAACAAGCGAGTCCGCACAGGATGGTTCATCTAGGTTGCCGGGCTGTAGCTCCCTTTTAGCCACACAATTCATGGCAGTCCAATCTGTTCTTTATGGCTGAAAGGAATCAGGAAGAAGCTCAAATTGCAGTTTTTCTTAAATACTTGAGATTACCAAGTCACATTTTCGCTAAGCACCACACTGTTCCATTGACAGACCATCACCTCTTCACATAGAATTATTATAAAAATCATATTCAGTTCAAAATAAGATAAAGCCAAACCTGTCGCAAGGCAGGGACGGAAAGCCACGGGTCTCAATAGATAGCCGGGCCGCCTTAAACGATCTGGTCGCCCAAATTTACCTAACGCCAGGGAGATAACATTGTTAGATAACACACAATTTTTTAATAGAGGGAGGTAATAAAAATAACAAGCATATAGAGATCAATAGGTTTTTCAATGCAACACTGGTTATCTTGGCGTTATAAAAAACAATTATCCAAATGGATAAAGGAGCGAAAAGTGAAAAGAACACTACTAATTGCCTCATGTTGTGCGCTACCCATCTTTTTTTCGTCTTTTGCATATAGTGCAGATGGGCCTTACCTAGGTGCTATTGTTGGTGTTGCCTGGCTAAGCGATTCCGATGTTACCGATTCAACCGTACCTGGAATACCACTGGAACTAAGTTATGATTCAGGGCTGAAATTCGGTGCAGTTATTGGATATCGTTTTTTGGATAACGCAAGGATTGAGGGGGAAGTATCATATCAACAAAATGATGTTGATCAGACATCCGCTTTGGGCGTTAGTCTTGATTCAACCGGCGATGCGGCAGGTATCGCGTTCTTAGTAAACGGGTATTATGATTTTACTAATACAACTGCCTTCACACCATACGTAAGTGCCGGCCTGGGATTTGCAACGGTTGAGATCAATGATTACAATATTTCTGGTTCAGGTGTGCCGGATTTCAGTGATGATGATACCGTATTTGCATATCAGGTAGGGTTAGGAATAGGGTATGCCGTGACTGATAAGGTTACTCTAGATGCTAAGTATCGTTATTTTGCATCAGAAGACGCAGAATTTGATACATCAGAAGTAGAAATAGCAAGTCATGACATTCTTCTGGGAGTCAGGTTCAATTTCTAATCTCCCATCTCGCAGGTCTTAAAAAAAAAACTGGTGGCAGGATTACAATGGAAATATCCTGCCACCAGTTTCTCATCTACCAGGCTTACCAAACAAGTAGATTACAGGGTCTTTACGTAACAGGTTATCAAGTGGTTAATATTGCCACATCGAAGGTAGGAATATCTTATCAGCTCACAAACTGTAACTTTCTACTGTTCAGGTAAAACCTATTCTGTTTATCAAATCCTCCGATATAGCAAGGT
>CAZDWF010000233.1:0-3134 GCA_964508895.1 uncultured Bacteroidales bacterium | reverse complement strand
TGGTTTCCCAGGGAGGCATGTCAAAAACTGTCGTAGATCCACGTGAAATATTCAAAGAGGCCATATTGCTGAACGCCTCTGCGGTCATTCTCGCTCACAACCACCCGGGCGGAGGCATTGAGCCGAGTTCGCAAGATTTGGAATTGACACGGGAACTGGTTGAAGCCGGGAAGCTTTTCCGAATACCGGTGGCCGAGCATGTAATTGTCGGAAATAAAAAAGAAGCTGGAATTATCGATAATATTTGAATATCATTTAGAATTGGTTGCAGCTATAAAAGCTCAGGTGCCTTTTCAACCTCCCTATGACAGGCGATACATAAGGTAATCAAATTGCTGGGCCAATTCGACCCTCCCTTTTTCCGGGGTACAATATGATGCACTGTCAAATATGATCCTATTTCCTGCAATTCATCTAAAGATGATCCACATCGACGACACATATAACCGTCTCTTTCGCGAACATTCTTTGATATTTCTTCCCAGTTCTCCGTGTAGATATCAAATGATTCTTCTCCGTCTTGCAGACGCGCAAGTCGCCTTTCAATATTACGAATTTGCCTGTTATAAAAAACCATTACCTGCTCTTTGTGCTCTTCCCATTCCTCTGCCGTTAACTTTTGCTTATCAGGTGTTTCCGGAAAAGGTTGTCCATCTTCAAATTTGAACCGATCTTGGTAAAATTGTTTGCGCTTTTTATCGAAATATTCTTTGCGCCTATCCTGTGTAGTTTTGCCATTTTCCGTGACAGTATCGCTTTGGTTAACTGGCTTTGATGATCCCGGCAATTTTGACCCTGAACCGGTTTTATCTGATTCGGTTTCGACCTCGGGTTCATCAGTTGTCTGAGGTTCTTCATTGTCATCAGGGTCATCGAATATGCTATCTGCCTCTTCCTTGGGTTCTTGATCCCAATTATCCTGTGTGATCTTTTGTTCGACTATTTCATCAATACCCATGCAAGTTAATAAGTCGTGAAGTTCCGAGTCATCAAGCTCAGGTTTAATCGCATAACGAATTTGAGAACATAAAACAGATGGATCAACTTTTGGATTTAGTATAGTTGCCAACTTTCTGGCAGTTTCAAGCAATTTGAACTCTGCAGGCAAATTTTCCTTAATATACAGATTCGAAGTTTTTAAATCAAAATGTGATTCCGGGTGCTGTAATTCCGAAGTGATCTCTTTACCCATAACATCAATCGAGAATTCTACTTCAAGATCATCGCACTCCGTTATTTCCATATTGAGTATTGAATCCAGTCGCCAGTGATGACCAGGATAGATAGGTTTTTGGGTTTCGATAATTCGTTTGAAAGCTTTTTCACGCCCTTTTGATCTGAGTGATTCCTGTAATGGAGAAACGCTGATATTAAAAGGTTCTTTGAAATCTCTGACATATACCACGGTGCTAAGTGGCCTAACTTTTATCGCATTTAGAAAAGGCCATGTTTGGGGATCTTTATCAACGAGCAAATCATTTACCTTCTCTTTAAATACCTTGATGGCCCATTCTTTATCAGCGAAAAAGCTTATTTCAGCACGTTTTAGTTGTCTGGGCCTAGTCAGAACAACAGAATTTTCTTTTAAAAAATCATGCCATTCAGCCTCTTTACATAACCGTTCATCCTCTGGTCTGGATACTAAATCATTTGAAAATTGAGCATATATACGGTTGATTAAATTGACATCTTCTTCACTAAGCGTTTGATGCGATTGCTCAAATTTGTGTGATATTTCCAACAAAACCTCTAAAAAGTCTGAGTCTGAAACATTATCCCTCACGCCCATTACATCAGACATCAATTTGTGGAATTCTCGAAGTTCTTCAGGGAGTCTGAAGCGATATTTCTCGAAAGGATGAGAACCCCAATAAACCTTTGCGCCTTCTACGAAACCATTATCTGAATTTATATATATTAAGTTCTCCGAAGCGAGTATTTCTTTTTCAGCAGGAGTGAGCTTATCTACAAAGTTATTCAAAACACGATAAATGAAAAAATCCGGTTTACCTTTATTGTTTCTTATATCCTGCAAGTTTTGAATAATCGTAGCAGCAGATGGCCATTCTAATAAACCTATATGCTTTCTAAACTCTCCGGCAAATAGTTTTTCACGGCTAAATCTTAATAGAGATCCTTGTCGCCCGACGAGTTTAGCCAAAGATCTCAAATAAAGATTGCCCGGCAAGTCATATCTGTCATCACCATCTGCCGGGAGCCACTCAATAGTTCGCACTTGTTCTAAAGTATTTAGTTCGTCCTCATCCATAAACGGAAAACGTTTTGCGAGGTAATAGAAAATATTTTCAATAAGAGGAAAGCCTTTCTCAAAATCCAATGCTGTAATAGCGCGTATCTCGCGTATTATATCCAATATTTTTGGTGTTTTGTTTGCGCCGATATCCAATAAAAATCTAAGCCAATAATCTGTTATTGGTACGCCATAAATTTCATTCGGTCGGGGATATCGGACCAACACCCCTTCTAAACCGTCAAAATTAATGTATACGTCTGAGGGTTGATGGTAATGCCCGTCACTGCAATAAATACATTTCGTTCCTTTTATCACTCCTATGGTATCATCATCTGTTTCGATTTCTGAGAAACGTTCACGAATAATCTTCAAAAGTTCATGACGGTTATCCTTTTCTCCAAATTTAAAGGGATCATTGAAATAATCTGTTACAATCCTTTTAACATAATCCTTTATGTTAAGCTCTTTGAGGCCAAGGCATCGGAATATGCCAACGTGAATCTCCTCTATATGACTTGTATCAAGAATGATATCGAGCCCAATGGGGTCCTCAAATTCACCCGGTAGGAACAATTTTGATATTGACTGGTACTTAGTCGTACCCCTTGCAGGAAATATCTTTAACACTGCCAGACTGTCGCGCAAATCTATCATAGAGCGCAAATCTTTTTCACGAGCCGTCAGGCAGTCGTATAGTTGAATCAGGTCCACTTCTTTTTCTTCTACCAGCGCCTGCATGTCTTCGGAGCTTTTGTCTTTCAAAAAATCAAATAAAAGTTCCAAACCTCCTTTTTCGCAAAGCTTTTCACATAAATCTCGATACTCCGTTCTGAAACGGTTTTCCACATAACGTTGCTCTTGTGCAGCAGTTTATTCTAAC
>CAZDWF010000232.1:0-3274 GCA_964508895.1 uncultured Bacteroidales bacterium | reverse complement strand
AGTAAAATTTTTAATTTCGTACAAGAAATAATATTTGATGAAAAAAATCTTCTCTTTTATCAGAAATAATTATCAGCACATTTATAAAGTGTTTCTTTTTCTTGCCTCTATTGTGCTGTTGGTATTAATATTTCCCAAAGAAGGTAAATTTAAGTACGAATTTTCAAGGGGGAAACCATGGATGCATATAGATCTTTATGCTCCATTCGATTTTGCCATATTGAAATCTGACACTGAAATTGATATTGAAAAATTTAACATCCTGGAAAACCTTAAACCTTATTATAGTCTTGACAATGAGGTCGGTGATAATGCATTACAAAGGTATAACGAGGAATTTGATGAAAAGTGGCAGGAAATTCCTAAAGAAAAATCAAAGAAATACGATAAGGAATATCATCAACATATTGGTGAATACATTATTCAGCAGATATATTTAACTGGTCTGATAGAGCCATTGCCTGAAAATAATGAATATGCTAGTAAAACGGATTTGATAATTCTTAAGAATAATGTTGCCAGTGAAGTAACTCTAGACAGCGTTCACAACATACATTCAGCTGTTGAGTACATTTCAGGTATTCTTAACAATGAATTACTTGACGAGGAATTTATGGCAAAACTTTTACTGGATTATTTGAATTATAATGTATTTCTTGATGAAGAAAAATCACAAAATGTAAAAACCTCTCAAATTGATAAAATATCACTTACCCGTGGAATGATACTGGCTGGTGAGAAGATTATTTCAAGGGGGGGAAATGATTGGACCTGACAAATTTCAGGTAATATCTTCTCTGAAGCAAAGTTATGAGGTGCAATTAGGAGGCAAGAATACATATCTGACAATACTACTTGCACAGATTCTGCTTATAAGCGTAGCTATTGCAGTACTTGCTTCAATATTTTATTTTTTCAGAAAAGATATATATATTGATAACCGCAAGATCATTCTCATTTTAATATTAATGATAGGAATGGTTTATATAACCAGCATTGTAGTCAAGTACAATCCTGTTTATCTGTATCTTATACCTGTGTGTATGCTTCCTGTAATGATAAGAGCATTCTTTGATACACGAATAGCTCTTTATGTTCATTTAATAGCTGTAATAATCATAGGTTTCCTTGTTCCTAATAGCTTTGATTTTGTTTTCCTGCAGATGCTAACCGGTATAGTTGCTATACTTTCAGTTATGAATCTTGAAAAAAGAGCACAGTTTTTCCTTACATCGGTTTGGATATTCATAAGCTATTCAATATTATATTTTGCCCTTAATCTTTTGGAGGAAGGATCTTTTACGGAGATCAACCCTTATTATTTTGCATATTTCGGTGCTAATGCACTTCTTACCCTTATATCATATCCCTTGATATTTATTTTCGAAAAACTCTTTGGATTCATAACCGATGTCACCCTGATAGAGCTTTCAAATACTAACAATAAATTACTTAGGGAATTGTCGCTTAAAGCTCCCGGTACTTTTCAGCACTCATTGCAGGTAGCAAATCTTGCTGAAGAAGCTATTTATGAAGTTGGAGGAAATGCTCTTCTCGTACGTACCGGTGCAATGTATCATGATATTGGTAAAATGGATATGCCGTTGTACTTTATTGAAAATCAGAGTACAGGTATTAATCCTCATGATGAACTTTCGTATGAAGAAAGCGCCAGGATTATTATTGATCATGTGATTAAAGGTGTTGAGAAAGCCAAAAAGCATAAGCTCCCTGAACAGATCATTGATTTTATCAGAACCCATCATGGATCTCGTAAGGTAGAATATTTCTATACCATGCAGAGAAGAGAGAACCCTGATGAAACTGTGGATGAGAAAGAATTTACTTATCATGGGCCTATTCCTTTCTCAAGAGAAACTGCTATTCTGATGATGGCCGACTCTGTTGAAGCCGCATCAAGAAGCATTAAGATATACGATGAAGAGAAAATTGATAAGCTGGTTGATAATATCATCGATCATCAGCTGGAAACAGGACAATTCGACAATTCCAATATCACATTAAGAGATATCACCAGGATAAAGAAGATATTTAAGAGAAAATTGATGACAATCTATCATATCCGGATAGAGTATCCATAGTAATTGCATAATGCACAATGCAAAATAAATAATTAATAACTATTGATGATCTGAAATTGTTGTGCAATGTGCATTATGCATTGTGCATTTTGCAATTCTGCAGGTACAGTCTGCTCTCAGGTCCAAGATTGAATAAAAGGTCAATTATGCTCAAATTGGGTTTAAATCCGAATTTTTCAGAAAATACCTGTGTGTATTCAGGAAAATGAAATTTTGTGGTTTTCTTTTTCGGGTTGAAATGATCTCTCAAATCAGTGGTGGATTTGCAGTCTTTCCTATATATATCGGTGAGTTTGAATTTTAATTCAATATCCAGGATGTTGCAGATATTCTTAATAAGATTGAGGTTGAATTTATAAAGCAGCTCTTCCTTATTCATAAAGATGTCCATGATATCATCTTTATAGAACATGAAATAAGGGGAGGAGTTGTAGGCAGCTTCAATAGACCTTCGGAATTTGTTCTTCCAGTCATCCTGATTGAATATTATGATATCCTTTGTTATGGTATGCTTGCCATTAGGCTTGTTAACAGCTATGGAAAGATCAAGCAATCCATTGGCAGATAAAATGGTGCATCTGTTTCTGTAAGTTTGTTTAGGATAGGTTTCAAATAGCTCAAAACTGACTTCTTTTGAATTCAGGAGATGAAAAAAAAATTCAATTGGAGGGAAAAAAAGTATAGGAAGTATGCTTGAAGAGCTATTCAAAATATTAGATTTTACACAAAAATAAAAAAAAGCCACACAGTTTGCACTATATGGCTTCATCCTTCAGTTTCGCGTTACGCGTCGCGCGTTACGATAAGTTATGCTTCTTTAGTTTCAGCTTTTAAAAGAACTGATTCAATAATCTGTTTCATCTGTTCTTTTGGTAAAGCTCCCTGTGCCATTTGAGGCTGTTCATCTTTCGGACAAAACAGTAATGAAGGGATGCTTCTGATGCCAAAGGCTGCAGCAAGTTCATTTTCCTTCTCAGTATCAATCTTATAAATATTGATCTTGCCTTTGTATTCTTCTGATAATTCTTCCAGGATAGGAGTAACCATTTTACATGGTCCACACCAATCAGCGTAAAAGTCGATTAAACACGGAAGCTCTCCTTCGAATTTCCAGTCTTTATTTTTTTTCGTAATTAAATACTTTCTCAAGGAAAGTTTCTTTTGTTAAATGT
>CAZDWF010000231.1:0-3316 GCA_964508895.1 uncultured Bacteroidales bacterium | reverse complement strand
GTTCAGGTAAGGAAAATTTGGCGTTTACATCTTTTCGAATGCCGATAATAAGAACACGTTCTCGTAGTTGTGGTGTGCCATAATCAGCAAAATTTACTAGATTAATTGATGTGCTATATCCTCTCCCTACTCGTTGAAAATCCTTTTCAATTTGTTTGATTGCGCTACCATTATTAGCGGAAAGTAAACCTTTAACATTTTCTGCGATGAATACTTTTGGTTCAACTTTTCTTACCACATCAACAAAGTACTTATAAAGATTGCCTCGTTCGGTATTAATTCCCCCGCGTTTCCATATCATTGAAAAATCTTGACATGGGAAGCCCCCGGTAACTACATCTGCTTTGGGAAGATTATCCAGATTCAAATCTGCTATATCACCCAGTACAATGTGATTTCCGAAATTCCTTTTATATGTTTTGCAAGCCCATTCATCCACATCGTTTGCCCACAAAATTTTGTATCCCTCCTGTAGGAAACCCAAGTCCATTCCACCACAACCAGAAAACAGCGATATAAGTGAAAATGAATTGTTTATATCAAATTCTTCTTTTGCTTCTGCAAGCGAGGTTAATATATAAGCCATAAAATACTAAACCTTATTAAAAATAGAATGTAGAAATTGCTAAATCTCATTATAAACCGGGTATTGAAATAATTCATCAAAAGTTAGAAAAACCAATGTTTCTTTGTCGCACAATCTTTCTTTTGCGACGAGATTTCCAGGCAGAAAAAGAAATTGCCTCCTTATAACTAGGATCTACTAGAGGAGCTGAGATTTTTACAATGTCCTATAACCTATAAATAGAATCCCAATCAATGAATCCCTAATAAATTGGAATACGTAGAATTAAACTGATTGCTTTTGAATATTAAAAGTAGATGTTTTACATTAAGCAAAGGGGATAAAGAAGTAAAGCCGACTAGCAAGATAGTAAAACTTCAAAAATTATTTATGCACAAATTATTCTCTTCACCTGAACTAATCATAAAAATCCTTTGCTATTTAACAGCATTGATTCCATTAATTTTCTTTCATTCCACTTTCCTTAACAAGACAGATATTAATACATATGCGCAGAGATATGCAAATTCTCAATACGTGAAAGGCGAGTCATCAACGCAAAAGATTAGCGACGGAGATTTGTATGTTTATGCAGGATACGCCTATATGCAGGGTGAAGATCCTACAACAATAAACTTTGAACATCCTCCATTGATTAAATACATATATGGACTTTCGTACTATATTTTCGGAAACAGTTTTATTGCCAGCCTGGCTTTCTATTTTATATTCCTCTTTAGCAGTTACCTATTTTCCGGATTAGTTATTCAAAACAAATTTCTTAGATACCTGTCGGTAATAATTCTCGGAATACAACCCATCGTTTATGTTTTATCAAGTCATGCACTCCTCGATCTACCTATGAATTTCTTACTCCTTTTCCTTTTTTATTTTCTATTCAAGGAAGGAATTCAGGCAAGAACAAGATATGCAATTGCCGGAATAATCATTGGGCTGCTGAGCGGAGTAAAATACCCAATTCCTTTTATGTTTGTGCCAATTTCAATGGTTGTATTAACTAGCTTCGTTAGAAACGAAATAAAGTATCTTATTTACCCAACCCTAATTACTCCCGCGATTTATTTAGCGCAGTATTCAATGTATTTTGCTCACGGTCATTCTCTACTTGATTTCATTCAATTTGAAAAGTACAGATTTAGCTGGTGGACAGGAGATAGAACTATGCCAAAGTTTCTTATATTCCAAAATTTATTTACTGGCCAATATCCAGCATGGTGGACAGATGGAACAATGATGAAAGAACGAGAATGGAATATCTTCATCCCGACTTTATTTTTGTTCAATCTAATAACTTTTCTTTCAACAAAGCAGAGGAAAATGAAAGTAATTTTATTTACTTATAGCATCACTGTTCTATTACTTTATGGTATTGGCTCTGCTGTTTATTTACGATATTTGACACAGCTAATTCCCTTTTGGATCGTAATTACTCTTTCTGGTATAGAAGAGTATCTTCAAAATAAGAAAATATTTTTTCAAAAACTTTCTATTAAACCTAAGAAGTATTGAATTGATTCCTCGCGCTATAATAAATAAATGGATAGAAAGTGGGATGAGTATTCTCCCGGAATTAGTAAATTAATCTCTCTTAGACAAGCATCTAAATTCAGTGGTCTTTCCCCAAACCACCTCAGATTGCTCGTTGGCAAGGGTGCCATCTGGGGAAAGAAGATTGATACCTTTTGGGTTACAACAAGGGAAGTTGTTGAAGATTATATTTCCCGAGAGCACAAAACTGGCCCGAAGCCGAGAAGTTCTTGACATTATAGGCGAATACGCCTATAATAAATTTGCATTACTGAATATTCTTCCCAACACAGCGTACACCGATTCACAAATCTAAATGACAGGAGGTTGCCATGGGTGGCGGATCGGGCTATTAGAATGCACCAAAAACGGCAGTTCCGCGGACTGCCGTTAATTATTACCACCTCCACTTGATAAGATAATTCTCATACAATCTGGGATTCCTTTTCTCCCAAGTTACTTTCATCCGACCATCTGGAAGAATTGTTGAATTTCCTTTTTTCAATTCATGAGCTCTTCTTCGGTTGCTCTCCTCTACTCGCACCTGGTATGGCTTACGTTCTTTTGGAAAAATAATGGAAATAGAGAAATTCTTTGTTCTTTGGGAGATATTAGTTTCCCAAAATTCTTCTCTCTGTGTAAATCCATTTTTGATTTCCCAATTAATGTGAAAATCATCCACATCTCCCCTATTCTTGATCTCGTGTAAAGATAATAGAATGATCGTTTTATATCCAGAGCGATACTTATCGACCGGTTTACCAATATTCGTTTTATATTTCTGAAGAATCTTTCCATCACCCCAGGCACAATCTTGATAAACGATTGTGTTGTCCTGAAGGTAGCGAACCTTTTTCCTTTTTGAAAACTTCGCTCTTTTCCCCTCTTCATCCAGTAATTCAAGCGTGGATTCATAATCCAATACTTTATACATGCCTTCGTGGGAATAACCTCGCAATATTTTCCCGGCATACTGCAAGGCATTACCGATCATTTCCGGCCATGGTGGCGTGAGAATCAAAGTGGCAATTTTCCCCGATATAGACATTATGAATACCTTTGCTTCTTATGCATTTCAATCAATTCTTTGAGAGTTTTAGGTTCGTAGTAAAGATCTCTTTCGATTGGTAATCCAAGTGATCCTCGGATTTGTTGAAGTTCTGATAAAGAAAAATACCCCAATTCTGTTTCAAAACCGTCCAC
>CAZDWF010000230.1:0-3337 GCA_964508895.1 uncultured Bacteroidales bacterium | reverse complement strand
CACTTTGAAAACCAATATCAGATAGACAGCTTCCCAATAAATTATCCGAATTGTACAGAGATTGAGGGGGGTGTTTTAATTCTTGGTGATGATATTTACAACTTGAATGCATTAAGTGTAATAACTGAAATAAATGGTAATCTAACAATTGGGGATTGGGATGTCTGCAATCCTAATTTAACAACCTTATCTGGATTAGATAATCTTATTTCTGTAGGGGGTGGGTTTGGTTTAAGCGAAAACGGTGCATTAAACAGTTTATCAGCGCTGAGTAGTCTTACTACTGTGGGAGGATTATACATAGACGCTAATTATGCCCTAACGGACTTGAGAGGTCTAGAAAACCTAGATACGATAGATGAAAATCTTGTTATTGCACATAATGATATTTTGACAAGTTTAAATGGATTAGATAACCTTGCACATATCGGAGTAGGGCTTGATATAACATATAATCACTCATTAGATAGCCTAAATGGGTTTGGAAGTTTAACTACAATAGGAGGAACTCTATATATACTTGATAATAGCTCTTTAAAAAACATATTTGGTTTTGCCAACCTTGTGACAATCGGAGATTCATATGCTATATCTGGTAACGACTCCCTATTAAATTTATCTGGGTTTAACAATTTATCAAGCATTGGAGGTGATTTTTGGATACATTTAAATGTTGCACTTAACAGCCTTTCAGGGCTGGAAAGCTATTTTACTATTGGAGGGGATGTTAGAATCTTCCACAATTACAATTCATTGTCTGAATGTGATATTGAATCCATATGTGAATATTTAATAGCTCCCAATGGGACAATTCAAATACAGGGGAATGCATCTGGTTGCAATACTCAAGATGAAGTCGAAGACGCTTGTGGAATTACAACTTTGGATGAAATGTCCAATCTCCAATACTTAATTATTTACCCTAACCCATCCCACACAACAATCACCATTGAACTCCCAACCCAACCATCAAAGAACACTTCCCTGACCATTTCCAACACCAACGGCCATCAGCTCATCACCCAAGCCATAACAAAACCTCAAACCGAGATCGACATCAGTCATCACCCTGCCGGTATATACATTGTCAAGGTCTGGAACGACAAAGAGGTAATGGTTCGGAAGGTGATCAAACAATGATATTGGCTGCAACTTCCGGCAAGAAGGGGAGCAGCAAAAAAGGCGTTTGGATTTCCAAACGCCTTTTTTGATTGCCGATTAATCGATTATGCGATTAGACGATATTCGATGTTTCGCACATAGTTGGTTGCACTGTAAATCGTTACGCCTGTCTTGAGCTTGTCGAAAGGTCGTATAATCGCATAATCTGTAATCGCTTAATCATTTCCGAGTTAAGGTGTTTTTGTATCCTGACTTGACTTTTCTTTTGATTTTCCTCTGTAAGTCTTGTTGGTGGAGGTATTTGGAGTGGTTCGATTCTTATTGTTTGATAAACTTCTCTTTCCCCAATATTCCCTTATCAGATTTCACAACAACAATATAAATTCCCTGGTTAATTAGATCGATATCCTGGAGTTTAAGAAGGAGGAATTCCTTTGGCCGTAGCAGATCCCATTAACTTTTGTTATTGAGTAATTTGCATTCTTCCCTTATATATTGTAATTTTATATGATTACAACCTAAAATCAAAAAAAACCTGATTATGAACTGTCCTATTTGTGATTACAAAGGATTGGATGCTGACGCAAAAAAGTGCCCCTCTTGCAAAGCTGACCTGTCCGCTTTCAATGCCCTAGATAATATATATAAGTCAATCCGTCGGCAAAAAAAGACCATCTTACTTTTAATTATTCTGTTTATACTGGCCCTGGTGGGATGCTTGGTGATCTATCTCACGGTCTCCGCGCAAGGTCCATCCGCAGAAGACCATCAGAAAATTACCGATTATGAGCTGACTACCAATAAGCTTCAGGCAGAAAACCAACAGCTTAAGGCCGACCTTGAAGACAACAAAATAATGCTACAGGAATGTGAGAAAAAGCTGGCAGAAACAAAAACCACACCCAAAGAAGTTGAACATCAAATCAAAAAAGGTGAAACCCTGTATCATATCGCTTTACGTTACCTGGGTGACGGGGAATTATATACGAAGATCGCTGCCGATAACGACATCAAGAACCCCGATGTCATTAGTACCGGTAGCAAGATTATCATCTATTATTAATCCAAAGATTTCAATCATGGCTATTACACGAGAATTTATCACCATAAAAGAAAAGATTTCTACCTGCCTGCTGAAGATTAAAAAGCTGGAATCAGACCTTAAGCAGTGTGAAAAAGACATTGCACAAAAGAAAAAAGAAATCGGAGACGCCCACGCAGAAATTAAAAAGCTCACTAAACAAAATGAGAAACTGACACTAGAAAAAGAAAACTTCCAGGAAGCCATTAAACAATTAAATGAGCTCAGGGAGAAGGATAAGAAAGAAATGGATAAGATGGATAAGAAGATCGTAAAGCTGGAGAAGGAAAATGAAGAACTGAAGGAAGAGTTAAAGAATGTAAATGAGGAGGAAGAATAGGTTCTAAACTCAAAACTTAATCTTCTGACCATCAGTCTATTTCTGAATGGATTCAGGAATATGCTAAAGTTATTATTTTAAACCTCATAAGTATCAACATACTGAATTACCACAGGATTTGCTATTTAATAGTCAGCTATTCAATGGTCTATGTTTATACCAGATGTATAAAAATCAGTGCTCATTGAAAACAGTAATTGGGTGCTCTCAATGACAGGAATCTCCAATTAGCATCATATCTTTTATTTAAACAAATTTAGATATTCATCAAAAACATAAAGTTTTCCTCGTTTTCCTCCGGTTATTTCTTTAATAATCTCTAATTTCTCCAGATCGTCAAGCAGTTTATATACAGAAGGTAAAGAAAGCCTAGTAATCTCTTTAACTGATTGTGCATCTATTATAGGCTTTTGAAACAATCCATTAAGAACAAGTATTGCATTTTTTGAACGACTGCCTAATATTCGTATTTTGTTTTCAACTTCCTTTTGCAACATTAATATACCATCAAATGTTGAAATACTATTTTGTGCAGTTTCAATAACACCGGCAAGGAAAAACTTAAACCATTGAACAATATCATTTTTTTCTCTTACTCTCATTAGATTATCGTAATACAGTGTTCTGTTTCGCTCAAAGAAATCGGATAAATACAGAATTGGGGTTTTCAATATCCCTTTCTCCACAAGGTAAAGAGTAATCAATAACCTTCCCACACGGCCATTTCCGTCTAGAAATGGATGAACGGTTTCAAACTGATAATGTATAAATGCAATTTTAAGTAAATCAGGAAA
>CAZDWF010000229.1:0-3417 GCA_964508895.1 uncultured Bacteroidales bacterium | reverse complement strand
GGATTAAGATAGAAAGATCAAAATATTTCTTGGATTTTACCACAGTTCAATGTTATGCCCTTTTATTAATTTTTCTTTTTAAGTAAGTAGTATTCTTTATTGTTTTGGTCTTTTTGAGGAATCATATCGTAGTTATTGCTATTCATCAATTCAATTACTTTTTCAAAAGGGATTACTTTTCCATTGTCCAATTTGAAGGTAGAGTTTGGGTCTATCCTTATTTCACTAGAAGGCATTGGGTTTGTTATAGGTTTTTTATTATCCAAAGCATTCTGAATAGAATTTGAGATTTGATGTCCTATTTGTGGGAAGCCTCCACTTGTATAATCAAAATAGTTCCCATTCTTGTCAATTACTATATTCGTTGGGTATCCTGAAATCTTAAATAAATCACATATCTCTTTTGCATCTGTAATCACAGGGTATTTAATAAGGAACTTTTTAAGAAATGACTTCACTTTATCCTGTTTATCGAAAGTAATTGATGCAAAAACTACATTTGTGTCTTTTTTATACTTCTCATAAACTTCATTTAATTCAGGGATTTCAGATATACAAGGTTTGCAGGTAGTAAACCAAAAATTTAACACTACTACTTTACCTTTTGTGTTTTCAGAAAGAATAGTATTTCCGTTTATATCTATCATTTTAAAATCTGGTGCACTTTTTCCAATCAAATCAGAACTATTCTCCTGCATTGGCATTTGTGTCATCATCTTTTTTTCCTCTTTGGTTGTTTTTCTTAATTGCATATATTGAAGTTTTCCTTCAGAATCATTTACTGGATCCATTGTCCACTCTCCTGAATTCATAAACTCCATTAGCTTATATATTTCCACTTTTTTACCTGATTCATCTTTTATTATTGTGTTTTCATCAAGCATTATAGCTCCCTCAGGGACTTCTTGTGAGTAACAAGACTGTATAGATATAAACAATACACTAAAAATAATAAATACTATTTGTTTCATTTTATATGTTTTAAATTGTTTATGCAATGATATTCAATAATTACCTTTCTTTTGGTTAATGAATATTAATGTTTGTTAATTGGGCATAACGTTTTGCGTGTATGTGCCGTGACCGAAGGGCATGGCATATGAAACGCTGTTATGCACAGTGTTTTGATTATAATTTTATGAGTTTTTGTCTACTTGTATAAGTTTCACTTTCAAGGATAATAATATATACTCCCTTTTTCAACACTGAAATATCAATCTTGTCTGATTTTATCCGTTCATTAATGATGAGTTGGCCTATTTCGTCACAAACGATTAACTTAATATTACCATTTATTCCCTTCTTGTCAATATATAAAGTATTTTCTGCCGGATTAGGGTATATTTTTATTTCTTGAATTTTATTAGTTTCTTTAATATTTACATTACAAGCATCTTCAATTTCAGTTGTATTGTTGCATCCAGCTGCATTACCATAGATTATTGTATTTCCATTTGGATTCGAAAGATAATTGCATATACTCTTTACTTCACAAGTTGACAAGGATATGTTTTCATAAATACTGAGATCACTAATTGACCCTTCATTTATATTGTCAAGTCCATATAAATTATTAAGTGCGTTGTTACCTGCGATTACGAGCAAACCACCAATTTCAGTGACATTTATAAGACTTGTTATATTTGCAAGATTTATATTACTTCCAATCGAAACTTTTCCTTCAATCAAATTTAAATTTTCAAGACCTACCAAAGATGTAAGATTATCATTGAATCCAATAATTAGATCACCTCCAATTGCTGTCAAATTATCTATACCTGTATAGTTTGTTAATGCATCATTGTCCCATACATCGAAAGTTCCTCCAACAGTTGATAATCCTTCAAGTCCTGAAAGATTTGATAAATTATTATTGATTTGAACCTCTAAATTTCCATTAACTGCATTCAAATTGTTCAAACCAATAAAATTTGTAAGGCTATCGTTTCCCCAAATCCAAAGATTTCCGTCGATAGTTGTTAAATTATTTAAGCCTGTGAAGTCGTTCAATGAATTATTATTCCCAATCCAAAGATTACCCTCAATTGAAATTAAGTTGTTGAGACCATTCAGATTGGATAAGTTATTATTACTCCAGATTCTTAATGTTCCTTGGATACCTGTAATGACATTTAAGCCATTTAAACTATTAATATTATCACCTTCAATTGTGACATCTCCTTCGATAGTTGTACAATTTGGATAGTTTATTTGAAAACTATCAATTTGTGTTTGAGTAGTAAATTCGATTCCATCTGGCAAGCAAGACTGTGCTTGAAAAATAATTGGAATCATTACGAAAAATAAAATTTGAATTAACTTCATGGTTTGTTTGCTTTTTGAATTTAACATTGTGCATAACGGTTTGTATAAGAATAGTAGCCGACTGCGGAACTCAAACTTTTCAAGTTACTACTAAATTTTATGCGGGCTACAATGTTCATATTTACTACTATCTCGGCTATTATTTTTATACTTTGTTGCCAGTAGTATTTTTTCCTTTCCTTGTTACAGTTAAATCTTTCAACGGAAAAATACCTTCTTCTGTTATTAATGCAGTCGGGCGTTCGTTTCCGTCTAAAGGTTTGTCTAATACGTAGAATGAACAAAGTGCATTTTCTCCTTCAATCGCAAGTACTTTTAGTCCACCGAAAACAGTTCTGTTTTTTTGCTGAACCGTATCGCCAATTTCTATTTCCCAATTCATTATTTTATCATTACTTTTTGTAGTCCTTTAAGTTTTGCTAATAACTCATCAAAAGTCAATATATCTACATTCTTTTGATTTGATCTCAACAATTCAAAACATTTTATTTGATTTTCATTTAGTTCACTTTTCAATCCAACGACTAATATTGATTTTGGATCAACGATCTTTTCTTTATTTCCAAATTCTCTGATGAATACATCTTTTTGATCAAGGCATTGACTAATTCCACCGGATAAATCATCTGAATATGAATAAACATCTGGTTTCCTGTAAGGTGATTTCTTCAATAAATCTTTTTTATGTGTTTTAATTTCTAAAAGTGCAAAGTTGTCTTGAAAACCATTTTGAAATAAAAAATCAACAATTCTTCCATCTTTATTTTCTAAAGTCTTACCGCCTACATATGCCTCCTGTTGTTTGAGTATTACTTCAAATGGGAACAAATGGTTTAGTATCCACGAATTTTCTCCAAAAAATTTCTGCCATTGCTTCTCATTGTCATTTTTTGAAGACATCAAGCGTTCAAAATTCTTTATTATGTCTTCAATAAAAACATGATTGATTTTATCTCTTGTTTTAATGAAATTTGATGTAACAGATATTTTACTTGGGGGTGCAGTTTCCATTACTGTTGAAAGAGATTCTATGTCACCCTTAGTTACTTTTTCAAAAGAATCAAATTTTCTAAGAAATGCGTCTAATTGTCC
>CAZDWF010000228.1:0-3436 GCA_964508895.1 uncultured Bacteroidales bacterium | reverse complement strand
AAATTGCTTCTTTTTTTTCACTCTTTTAAAGAACCGGTTCATATGGTTTACAACGTTCCCGGGGTATGAAGCGTGGCGGATTTTCTTTGACCTTTTGTCCTACTGGACAATTGGTCTTAGAATTCCCGACTGCTTCGGCTTGCAGTAAAGCGAGCCATGATTTATGACCTCGTGTTAGCAACAGTAATTTTATTATTTGTTTACTATAAACTTACCGGTGCTTGTGCTATAATCTTTAAGGTTAATCAATTTATATAAATACATTCCGTTTTTAAAAGTACTTGTATTAAGGTTTATTTCTTTGTTGAAATTTGTTTTCTTTTTACGAATTTCTCCATTCATATCAAAGATATACAGAATTAAATAGGATTCCTTTTGTGTGTGTGCAGAGATTTTTAAAGAATTGCTACAAGGATTTGGGTATGTATTAGAACTGAAAAAGCCATTTTCTTTTATGGCAGACCACCAATAGCTTGTAATCTCAATATTATCTATAAGCCATCCTTCCTTTTCGTCTTGTACACTATCACTATAGAATGAAAACCTTAGCCAGATATCGTTTGGCACTCCATAATTGTTTAAATACCAAAAATATGAAATAAAATCATAATTCCATTCGCTAGAAATTCCTGTAGCATAGCCGTTTGAAGATGATCCTTGTCCGTTTCTAGAATAATATACCTCATAGGTGGTATCGGTAAATAATATATTCCAGGTATTACCTAAATCATGAGATACTTCAACAACTCCATAGTCATTCAATGTATCAGTATTGAATTTATGCCAAAAAGTTATTATTGTTTCGCAATCAGAGAAACTTTCGTGAGGAAGTTTTAAAGTAAAAAATGATTGGTTTGATTTTGGATAATAATTTGTTGTATCTGTGACGATAACATTAGGATGAGAATAAGCCGAATCAAAAAATATTTTGTTTGGATTTCCAATCTGCCATATGTTTGAAGCTGTTGTATCTAGAAACAAATAACTACACGAATCTTCAAAACTTATATTATCATAATATGCAACTGCTTGAGAAAAGGTAGGTGATATCGTTATAAATAAAATGAATGTAAGTAATAGATTTTTCATATGCACTTAATTATTGTTGCTAACGGTCCCGGGGTATGAAGCGTGGCGGTTTTCGAAGAGATTATTTGTCCTTCGGGACAAATAACTCGTAGATTTCCGGTAGCTTCGGCTCGCACAGGTGAAAGCCATGATTTATACGCCGTGTTGGGTACCGTTTTTATTTTTTCTTTAAATACTTAATTAGCTTTTTGGGATCTTGTCTGTTATCCCAGAAAGCTGATATGTAGATTTTGTTATCTTCTCTTAAATATATGATGCTGTAGTGTCCGAGTGAAATGGATCTGTGATTTTTATAGTCAGTTTTCTTTCCAATCTCAGAGTGAGACTTAAGATGGTTAATCCTCTCTTTTATTTTCTTGTTAAGCTTTTTTGAATAGGAGGTGCTTTTGTTTCTGTTGTTCCAATATTCGAAAACATAATTTCTTTGTCTAATGGCAGTTTTAGTCCAGAAGATTTTTATTGAAGCCATTGATCATCTGATTTATTAAGTTCAGATTCAGAAATTACTTCCCCTTCTTTAATGTCATTTTCGCTCATTAATAGCATTTCGATTTGTTCTGAAGAGAAGTTGACTATTTCTTCGTTTTGTGTTGAATCAAATATCTTATCAATTGCTTCCAGGAATCTTTCGTTTCTTGTAGCCAGGATTCTATCTATTAGTCTGTTTCTAATGTTCTCTAGTGCTGACATTCTTTTTTAAGTTTTTATAAAGATACGAAATTTAAGTTTAAATGGTACCCAACTTGTTTATATGCGCATGTTTCTACACTTATATTTCCATATTTGGTGTGATAAAGTTATGTTTCCTGAACTTATATATCAAACTCATCTATGGGGTTTGCAATGTTTTTTAAACTTCTGATGCTTACATATGTGTAAATCTCTGTTGTCTTACTGGATTTGTGTCCAAGTAACTCCTGAATATTCCTTATGTCAACTCCTGCATCATGCAAATGTGTCGCATAACTGTGCCTTAAACAATGCAATGTAAAATTATGATTTTTTATTATCTTACTCAAACTTTTTTTAAATATGTTACGTAAGCTTGTTTCTGAATATTGTATCCCGGGATCAAATCCCTCAATTAGATAGGTTGCCGGGAGATAGGCTTTATAATATTTGATTATCAGTTCTTTGAGTTTTTCCGGCAAAGGAAGTGTTCTGTCCTTTTTGCCTTTTGCATTTCTTATAACTATAATATTTCTTTCTAAAAATATATCTGTTAACCTTAGATTTATCAATTCGCTTCTTCTTAATCCTAAACTGTAAATCATCGTTATGGCCGTTTTGTGTTTTAGATTTTTAATGGAACTTAATAGCTGTTTTATATGCTCCTTGGATATTACCTTAGGTAATGGCCTTGATCTTCTCGGTCTCTCCAGTAATTCAAATTCAACTTTTGTTTGCATCATTTTCAGATAGAATAACTTTATGGCACTTATAGTTTGATTCTGATAAGTATATGAAAAATTATTGCTGATTATAAAATTATAATTAAAGCTTTCTATTTCATTTATTCCTATATCCTCTACGTTTAATTCATTATAATACCTGAAGAATACAGAAATCAGGTTTTTATATGTGTTAATAGTATTCTTGCTGTATCTTTTTTGCTTCATCCATTTTTCAAAATTCGCTACATGTTCTGTGCTGATTTTATTCATGGGTGGGAGAGATTTCCTCGTCGCATTCTTTGCCTTGTAACTGATATTTCTTGTTTGTGAACTCAGCTTGCTTTTCTTGTCATTTTTCAACTCACTATATTCAAAATAATATCCACATCCTTTAATGTGATTAAAAATCCTGCCAATATCATTAGAATTTCTTTCCATATACATACAGTTTTTCTTTTCACTCCACTTTATGCCTTCAAGCTTAAGTAAATGCTCGGTAATAAATGACCTGTTTCCAGAAATTGTGAAAACCAGGAATTTCCTTTTTGAATAATCTTCTTCTTTTATACTTATTTTATTCATTACAATATTTTTTAAATAGATTTTTACAATTATCCAATACTTAATACTTTTTTTACCGTTTTGTTCCCTGTTTTCTCCAGGAAAAATTAAATAACCCATCCTGAATGCAATCAAAAGATCACAAAATCACCTAAGCCTTAAATCAAATCTTGAATATAGAATCAGAAATATGGAATTATTGTGGAGTAATTAAAGGGAGTTTGAGTAATAAAAAAAATCAGAGTTCACTAAGCACTAATTCTTAATCCTTAATATTTAATCTTCTATGAACTAAGCACTTTCCAGCATGCTTCTGCCTGCCCGTAAAACATCTTCAGCCCATTCTCTATAGCAGCTCCATGCTCATATCCTTTTTTCAGGAATTGTGTTTC
>CAZDWF010000227.1:0-3444 GCA_964508895.1 uncultured Bacteroidales bacterium | reverse complement strand
TTTATTTCTGTTAACCGCTTGTTTGTTATTCATGGTTTCCTGTGAATATGAGTGGATAGAACCCGAGCCGCAACCTATACCCGATGTTGTGAGCTTTCAAAACCATATCGTACCAATATTCAATAATAGTTGTAATATGGGAGGTTGTCATGATGCAGGAGGATTTGCCCCTGACCTTAGCCCTGCCAATGCCTATGCCAGCCTTAATGACGGATCATATATTGACATCAATACTCCCGATGCCAGTATATTGTATACCTCAATGAAAAATGGATCCATGAAGCCTTATGCTAGTCCTGGTGATGCCGAACTAATACTTGAATGGATTGTACAAGGTGCAAAAAATAATTAATAGTTATAACATCTAAAAATATAAGAGTATGAAAAAACTATTTATAGTTATAGCATTCCTGATGTTGTCCTCAGGAAGTATTTATGCCCAGCTTAACGATATCCTGAAAATTGAAGACAAACCTGTAAGAACTCCTTTTGATGCAAGCATGGTCATTGATAATCAAACCGTATATATGCCGGTGGCAAAAACTCTTGATTTCAACATTGCTCATCGCTTCGATGAAATAAATGAAATATCCAATCTTTATGGTATATATGGTTCATCAAATATCCGATTAGGGATTAATTATAGCGTGACCGATTGGCTTAGCCTTGGTTTTGGAACAACAAAATTCAGGAAATTACAGGATCTCAGTATTAAGTTGAATTTACTGGAACAAACCCGTGAGGACAAAATTCCTGTTGCCGTCACATTCTATGGCAATATGGGAATAGATGCAAGAGATGAAGCCTTTTTTGGCAAAGACTACAAATTCAGTAATCGCCTATCTTATTTCAGCCAACTGATAATTGCAAGAAAATTTACAGAATGGCTTACTATCCAGGTTTCTCCAAGCTTTTCTCATATAAATAAAGTCGACAGTCTGATGGAACATGATAAAATTGGTTTATCTTTTGCAGGAAGAATTAAGATTAGCCCGCAATCATCGATAGTTTTCAATTATGACATACCATTACATATTGAAGGTATTCAGGAACACAAAAACCTGACCAACAAACCCCTGCCCAATATGGGCATTGGATGGGAGATAGCCACAAGTACTCATTGCTTCCAGATCTTTATTGCAACATCAACAGCGCTCTCACCTCAATATACAATGATGGAGAATCAGAATGACTGGAAAGACGGACAGATATTCTTTGGCTTTTACATTAACCGTTTGTGGAGTTTCTAAAAATACTATTGTGTAACTTTAAATTATGATAATTATGAATGAAAACAGAAATGTATTTACAGTCTTAGCAGTTTTTTCTATTTGTTTATTCCTTATGGCATTTACTATACCACAGGAACAAAAAAAAGGAGGTGCATGGGAAATACCATCAAAGTATAAAAAAATGAAAAATTCCTATAAGGATGATGCCAAACTTTTAAAGGTAGGAAAAATGCTTTATTCAAAGCATTGTAAATCTTGTCATGGGAACAAGGGTCTGGGCGATGGTCCCAAAGCTAAACAACTTGATACTTTTGCAGGGGATTTTTCCACGGCAGAATTTCAGGAGCAAGCTGATGGTGTAATATATTACCAATCATTTATTGGAAGGGATGAAATGCCAAACTTTGAAAGTAAAATTCCTGACGATGAAGACAGATGGGCGGTCATTAACTATATGAGAACTTTTAAAAAGTAAGCATTATTTTGAATGGGTGTATTTTATGAAAATGCACCCATTTTTTAAATTTATAGTATATGAAACTAGCTAAATCGATTATACTGCCTTTTTTAATCTTATTAATCCCAACATTAACATTATTCGCCCAGGAAGAAGAAGCCGTTATCTTTGAAAATATTGAGGGAAATAAAACTTGTTTGAAATGCCATGGTGAAGAGTTTTATTATTACTATAATGACTGGATTGAAATAGATGTTAAAGCCAGGATGAATCCATATTACATTATTGATTCTGCGAGTTACTATATCTCGAATCATAAAACATTCTTATGTATTGACTGCCATTCAATGGATTATGAGGATTTTCCACATTCCGGAGAATTAAGAATGGAATTGAAATACACATGTATGGATTGCCACGAAGGAGATGAGAACTTCGAAGCATATCAGTTCGAAAAGATCAATGAAGAATATCTTAAGAGTGTTCATTCTGCAACTTATGATGAGCTGTTTACATGCTGGATGTGCCACAATCCTCACACATATAAAATAAATGCAAGAACCAGCGATCAACTTAGAGATATCATTACTTATGATAATGAAATTTGCCTTAGTTGCCATACTGATGCAAGTAAGATCCAATTATTAACTGATATGGATGATCCTAATATTATAGATCAGCATGAGTGGTTACCAAATCAAAAATTACATTTTCAACATGTAAGATGCATTGAGTGTCATACTGATATTATTGAAGATATACTTATTGCACATCATATTCTTCCTAAAGAAGATGCTGTAAGGAAATGCGAGGAATGTCATTCAAGAGATTCCCGATTACTGGCATCATTATATAAATTCAGGGCCAAAGAAGAAAGAAGTGCTGTAGGGTTTATAAATGCCTCTATACTTGATGAAGCCTATATTATTGGGGCCAATAGGAATTATTATCTCAATGTTGTAAGTTTAGTAATATTCGGCTTGGTATTAATTGGCATTATTTTTCATGCATCACTTAGAATCTTTAAATAAATACATTAATGAGCGATAAAAAGATTTATTTATATCCTGTATGGGTTAGATTATGGCACTGGTTAAATGCATTACTATGCCTTGCATTAATTTTAACCGGTATCAGTATGCAGTATACCGGACTTGATTTCCATTTCATCAGGTTTGATATATCTGTAAGTATGCATAATATAGCTGGTATTGCTCTTACCGTATCTCATTTGATGTTTTTAACAGGCAATCTTGTTACACCTAATGGAAGATACTACAATATGAAGATTAAAGGATTGGCAGATAGATTAATAAAGCAATTCAGATTTTATGCAATTGGTATTTTCAGAAATGAAGACGTCCCCTATCCTATTAGTAAGAAAAGGAAATTTAATCCTCTTCAAAAATTCACCTATGTGATAATAATGTATATCATCCTGCCACTGACTTTTATTTCAGGATGGGCCCTGCTCTTTCCTGAAATTATTATTACTACAGTATTTGGATGGAGTGGCATCCATCTAACAGACTTACTGCATGTAATTACTGGTTTCTTTGTCTCCATATTTATGATCATACATATTTATTTTTGTACAATAGGAACAACAACATCAAGCAATTTCAAAGCCATGGTAAATGGCTGGCACGAATAGTAAAAAAAAACCAAATTAATTCTTTACTTATAAGAAACTGATTAACAAATCTATTTATATACATAAATAATTATAAAGTGAAGAATAAGAAAGAAAGAAAC
>CAZDWF010000226.1:0-3565 GCA_964508895.1 uncultured Bacteroidales bacterium | reverse complement strand
GTTATCCCGAATTATTAATCGATAACAGGGTTGATAATTTTTCAAACCTACCTCAACTATCCTATGCCAAATATTTAAATAATAATATAATTTACAAAATTGGAAAATTTGATTATAACATTTCATCCAGCACTTATCCTGATTTAAAAAACAATACTTTTTTCGATTATAAAGGTTATCAGCATTATTATTATAAATCAGGTGATTATGCTATCATTGTAAGCTCAAAAGATCAGGGTATTATCGAAAGGCTATCTTCATTCTCATTCCTGTTGATTTTCTTTCTCCTTTTTGTATTTCTCTACTCTCTGATCTTTGTATTTCCTTTTCAATTTACAAGCCTTGATCTCAATTACAGGAACAAGCTACAAGTATCAATAATCCTTATAATATTATTTGTATTTGTACTAATTGGAGGTATTTCCATTTCTTATATGTCGAACCTCTATGCTGAAAAAAAATTCTGATATCCTTAAAGAAAAAACACGCTCCGTACTAATTGAATTAGAACACAAATTATCAGATGAACCTGATGTTGGCCCACATTTAAGTTCATATCTTTCAGGATTATTAGAGAAATTTTCCCTTGTATTCTTTTCAGATATTAATTTATATGATCTTGATGGCAGGCTTATTGCTACTAGCCGGCCGCTGGTGTTTGAAATGTACCTGATATCAGATTATATGAATCCTGATGCATTTCAGCAATTATCAGATGATAAAGATCTGTTATACATTCATAACGAAGAAATTGGCAATTATAACTACCTTTCTGCATACACTCCATTCAGGAATGATGAAAACAAGATTGTCGCATATCTGAACCTGCCATATTTTGCCAGACAAACAGAACTCAAACAGGAAATCTCAATTTTTCTAACAACATTTATCAATGTTTATATTTTATTTGTTGCTCTTGCTATTGTTATCTCGCTGCTAATTTCCAGATATACAACCCGTCCGCTTCAGATTCTCAAAGAAAAACTGGCAAGTCTATCTATTGATAAAAGCAACGAGAAAATTGAATGGAAGGGCAGAGATGAAATAGGCAAGCTTGTAGCCGAATATAATAGAATGGTGGAAGAACTTGGAAGAAGTGCTGAACTACTTGCACAATCTGAAAGAGAATCTGCCTGGAGAGAAATGGCCAAACAGGTTGCACATGAGATTAAGAATCCTTTAACCCCAATGAAACTTAGTGTTCAATATCTTGAAAAGGCCTGGAATGACAGATCTCCTGATTGGGACCAAAGACTATCACGTTTTACAAAAACAATTATTGAACAAATTGATTCCCTCTCGATGATAGCATCAGAATTTTCTGATTTTGCCAAAATGCCTGTGGCACAAATTGAAGAAACAGACCTAAAAGAGATTATCCAAAGCAGTATCGAATTATATAGAGATTATAAAAACATCACTATAATCTTCAACTTTAATGCAGATGAAAATTATCCAATAAAAGCTGACAAAAAACAACTCCTGAGAGTATTCAATAATCTAATCAAAAACTCTGCGCAAGCATTAACAGATACTGAAAACGGTAAAATAGATATCTCATTATCAATAGAATCTAAAAATTACAAAATAAGTATTGCCGACAATGGTCCTGGCATTCCTGAAGAATTATTTTCAAAAATATTCTCACCAAGCTTCACAACCAAATCCAGTGGAATGGGCCTGGGATTAGCAATTGTAAATAGTATTATTTCAAGCTACGGAGGCACAATTATCTTTGAATCAGAAGTTAATAAAGGAACCACATTCTATATTTCATTGGCTGTATCTTAAATAATATCATTTTCCTTACATTTGCGTATATATTTTAATCTTTGAAACCACTAAAAGTTTTATTCGGACAAACGATTGTTTATGGTATGGGTACTATTGTACCCCGCCTCCTGAACTACTTACTTCTCACTCCATTCTATACTTATATTTTTATTGCGAATGAATATGGCGTTATTACAGAATTATATGCCTATGTAGCATTCCTTTTTGTAATTCTAACTTATGGAATGGAAACTACTTTTTTCAGATATTCTCAAAATGCAAATGACGCCAGTAAAGTATTCGGGACCTCAAGCCTGACACTTGCATTTACATCTTTGCTTTTTATATTTACAGTAGTTTCCTTTTCGGGTCAGATATCAGGATTTTTACAATATCCTTCTAATCCTGAATACATTATCATTTTAGCAATAATAATTGGATTTGATGCATTCCTTGCTATACCATTTGCTCAGTTGAGACTAGAAAATAAAGCATTTCGATTCGCACTAATAAAGATCATTAATGTACTGGTCAATATAGGTTTCAATTTGTTTTTCTTGCTAATATGCCCTGAAATCGAAGAGGCAAACCCTGATTCACTATTACTTTACTTTTATAACTCAAACATTGGAGTGGGCTATGCCTTTATATCAAACCTCATAGCCACACTGATTACTTTTATTCTTCTTCTGCCTGTAATTATTAAAACTTCTTTTTCCTATAGTTTTGATCTTCTTAAGAAGATGCTTTCCTATTCACTTCCTCTTCTTATTGTAGGTATCGCTGGAATGATCAATGAGGTTTCAGATAAGATATTGTTCAAATTTCTACTTAGAATACCTGAAGGAACAGCAGATAAACACTTATATGTTCTTGAACAGCTTGGAATTTATGGGGCGAATTTCAAATTAGCTGTTTTAATGACGCTATTTATTCAAATGTTCAGGTATGCCGCTGAACCTTTTTTCTTTTCACATGCTAAAGATAAAGACTCCAGAGAGCTATATGCCACTATAATGAAATACTTTGTAATATTCGGACTTTTCATATTTCTTATAGTCACTCTCTATCTCAATATTTTTAAATATTTTATTGGTCCTGAATTCAGAATTGGCTTGCATATAGTTCCTGTGGTTCTTCTTGCAAATTTATTCCTTGGAATCCTTTTCAATCTTTCATTCTGGTACAAACTAACAGATAAAACACTTTATGGTGCTCTTATAGCCGTTACAGGAAGTGTTATAACTATTGTTCTTAATGTTATTCTTATTCCTAAATTTGGATATACAGGTGCAGCATGGGCTCACTTCTTCTGTTATGCAACTATGCTTATTTTATCATTTATTCTTATGCGCAGGTTTTATCCTATTCCTTATGATATAAAACGCATTGGCTTCTATATCTTATTAGCATTATTAATCTACTTCCTTACAAGCTATCTTTCTATTCAGGACCCTACATTAAAAATTGCAGTCAATTCATTATTTATAATTGCCTATCTGGCAATCATTTTTATCTTTGAGAAAGAAAATATATTAACAAGAAAGGGGAAGTCTTACAATAAAAATCAGGATAGTTAATTCTTCTAAACACTCTTTACCTTAGTACGAAACCATGTATTCAGCAGGAATGGATCTCAGAGCAAATCTTGATCATCCTGTAACATTAAAAACATTGGAAAGAGACCTCATATCAACAAGTTTATTTATTGAATTACCCGCTGGATATGAAGCTCAAATCAGGCTCACCATTGATTCGAAACTACAGGAACTGGGTGAAAGACTTATGAAGA
>CAZDWF010000225.1:0-3583 GCA_964508895.1 uncultured Bacteroidales bacterium | reverse complement strand
CAGACCCGTTGAAAGTTAATTGCTCTTCGGCACAAATGGTATCGTTGGGTGATATTGTAAAGTTAACAATCGGAGTTTCATTAACGGTAATGGGGTATGAGATTGAATCAATACATCCACTATCATTAACAACATTTAGTTTTACAAAATAATCTCCATGAGTTGAGTATTCGTGAGTAACATTTTGTCCGTTTCCTGTATTGCCATCACCGAAATTCCAAATCCATTCAGAAATAGTGGTTGTGCTGCCATCATTAAATGTGATAGGTGCCTTGCTGCAAATTGAGTCCGAAGGTATATAAGAAAAGTTTGCTTCAGGAGCGTCAATTATATTAAGGCTCATTATCGATGTATCATATCCGCAAGGTTCTAATCCGTATGCAATCATAGATAGATCCACATTCCCAACTTCCCCTGCTGGAGGATTGTATACAGGAACAACAGCATATTCATTATCAAAATATCCAGTACCACCTATCCATTTCACTGAGTCATAGCTGAATGCGACAGGTGTATTTATGGAATTTGAAAAATCAAAAGGAGATCTTTCGCATGTGGTTTCATCAGAACCTGCAAAAGCTTCAGGTGGTGGATGTATAATTACAGGGTATACTATCTGTTTCGTACAAACATCAAGTGTAACATTAAAAGTATCAAAGCTGGTGTAGGCATGAGAAACATATTTTCCTGTATCCTGTTCACCATCGCCAAAATCCCAGTTCCATGTGGTAAAGGTAACGTTACCCAATCCCGAAAAATCAATAGTGTCGTTGAGACATCCTGGAGAAGGGCTCATAGAAAAATCTATAGATGGGTCAAGAACAACCCTTGGATGAGTGACAGTATCAGAACAGCCATTATCCCGGGTTGCAATTAGCTGAATATTATAGATTAAGGAAATTGGAAAAGAATGAGTAACATTCTGCCCTGATGCATTATTCCCATCTCCGAAGTTCCAATTCCATGCAATAATGTTATCACTACTATTTCCATCAAAGTTTATTACCTCATTTAAGCAGGATGTATCATTGGGGCTCATGGCAAAATCAAATATAGGAGCTTCCAGGATGGTGAGAGTCATAGTGGAAGTATCATGACTGCAAGGGCTGTGAGAATATCCAATTAATGATAATTGAATACCTCCTGTTTCTCCGGGGGCAGGATAGTAAATAGGTGACAAAGCTGTATTATTACTAAAACTGCCTGCACCACCAATCCATCTTAATGAATCAGCATCCATGGAAGATGGAGTAGCTGTCGAGTTCAGGAAATCATGAAAATTGCCCTGGCAGATAGCTTCATCGGATCCTGCTTCAACTATAGGAGCAAAGAGGACTTCCGTGCTGTCTGTAATAGAATTTATACAAACGGTATCATCAGGGCTGGCACTGTAATCTATAAAATAATTTGTGAATATAATGACATTGGTTCCTGGAGTAGATAATGCAGGATTGAATATGCTGTCATTCATGCCCGTGCCGGAGTAAACTCCTGTTGGCGGGTATCCCTGCAAGGTATCTGGTGGTTCACTTGAACAGTATGAAGAATCTAATCCACTTAAAGCAATGCTGTTGTCAAGCAGAAGGAATTCCAATGAATCTGTTTCGGTATTACAAGCTGATTCGTAATCAAATGATAAGATTATAGTTTCTGTTGGCTCTATGGTATTATCCTGTATAGGAATTATAGTAATGGAGTCTGTCAGCTGCCCGGGAGGGATTACAACTGAATCAGGGATAGCCGGATAATCAACACCTGAAGTTGCGGTACCTGTTGTTGAAATATATATAGGATAATTTGTTGTTTGTACATCCAATAGTTCAAAAACAATTGTAACATCATTGCATCCTTCTATAACAGCTCCGAAATCTGAGGAGGATGCAGTAAAGCTTGTAGAAATATCAAGCCCTTCTGCGGAAAAACTATTGGCTTCGAGAAAAACACCGGAATCATAAGCCTGGTCTCCTGCATCAGCAACTGCAAGCTTGATATGATATTGCTGACAGGCCTGAAGAACTACTTCAGCTGTTAACACAACTGTAAACCCATCATATTCGATTGTAGTATTGGCACCACCAGCTTCACAATTATCGACAAATAAATAGGAATATTCCAGTGATACACAATTAGCAGGACTGCCAGCACTTCCAACGGTACCATTATTTATGGAGTTAATTGCAACGGGTAAGGGGGGAGCTGATCCGGGAACTATTGCAATATTTTCTGCATTATTAGTATACGGGCCATTAATACCGGGCCCTGAAATAAAAAACCCAAAAACATCATTAAAGCCACTGCATACATATTCATTGTATTCTTCTGAGCCAAATACATATCTAAATGTTAAGGTGTCACTTTGAGGAATGAAATCAAACTCAAGGATGGAACAATCTCTGGTATTATTACCGCACAAAACATTTAGGTCCGGATCTGATAAATTGCCATTTTGGCTTGATGATACATTCCCGCCACATTCATCTGGAATGTCAAAAATATTACCGGAGGTAAGTATCACTCCATCTTCTAAACCAAGATTTGTTGTTTCCCCATCAAAAAAGTCACCTCTTTGAACAACATTTCCCTGAAAGGTAACATTTGACGAAGTAACACCGGAGCCAATAAGTACCTGCGATACAAGTTGTTCGGGGGTAAGTGTTGTGTCAACTACTAATTGTCCGTGTGAAGCAATAGAAAAGCACAGGAAAAGAGATAATAATATTCCTGAATATAGTTTGTCGGATTTAGAAGGAATTGACATTTTATTTGTGAAGAATAGTGTAAAACTAATATTACTTACATATAACAAAGTTAGTTCAAAAAACAGACATTGATATTAGGTAATTAGTTGTCTCTTAAGTGATGAAAAGACAGATATTTTGATTTAAGGGATATTTTTTTACTCCGCCAACTTCACCATAAACATCAAATTGTCAAAACTCAATGCATTAAAGATCTCCTCAATAGAATTAGTGTATTCAGAATTATGGCTGAGAAGGGCATCTTTTATCAGGAAGCCTTTATAATCATATGAATAAGCATCGAAATAGGTGGCCAGCGCACATCCTACTGAGCTTAGACCGCAGATAAAAATGGTATTTACACCATTTTCCTTAAGTATCTTATCAAGATCGGTTTTGACAAATGCACTTGGGTATTTTTTGATTATTCGATGATCTGACTCCAGAATTTGCAGAGTGTCGACAAATTCAAATCCCGGACTTCCGGGTAAAGGTCCGAACTGATCATCGGTATGATACACTCTGATAATTGGCAGTTCATATTTCCTGAACAACCATATTGCCCAATTCATATTTAAGAGAGCGGTTTCCTGATCTTCCTGCGACATATACTGCATGTATTCGTTTTGTACATCTATTATAATGAGTGCAGGTTTGAGGTTTTTCTTTGTGGGCTCTTCCTGGGAGAAGACAGTTGATGAAAGGCACAAAATAATTGTTGCGAATAAAATTTTTGTAAGGATTTTCATGGGGAGTGATTTTTATCAAATTTAGCTAAAAGATTTGAGATGCAATATGAATGATCCTCAAAGATCAATTATTATAATAAAAGCTTAAATTTTAGC
>CAZDWF010000224.1:0-3592 GCA_964508895.1 uncultured Bacteroidales bacterium | reverse complement strand
TACGTCTCATCTTTGGAAATTCATCGTAACAATCGTATATCTTGAAACTAAATATATTTTTCTCAAATATTTCAGGGAAATCGTAAACAAAACTTATCAGGATATTGTCCCTACTATTAATCCGATTAATTACATTCATAATTAAATTCAAATATGCATAGTTAATTCTTACGTGAACGAATGGTATATTTGCATAAAAACGAAGATCAGGCTCATGACTCAGTTTTGGATTGAATACTATTAAGCGATCATCATGCTTTATTATTTTATTACCAACATTTATCGTTTTATCACAAGGGAACAACTCAACAAATAAAACATTAAATCTTCTCATCAGTTGTCGGGTAACATGGTGTCTGATCCTAGGAGACTCATTCCAATAAGTTCGGGCAACGATGACAACAAGTGGCAGTTTATCATCCGAAAATTCTGGAACTTCGTTCTCTGCAATTAGATTGAATTCAATCATTTTCATTTAAAGTTTATAATTCTTATTATTCATTATGATCAATTTAGGCTTTTTAAGATACTTATTTGAGTAATAACATTTCTCTTTCAAAAGCTTCTCCTATTCTATCCCAGGAATATTTCATTTTGGCGATTCTTGAACCTTCTTCGCCCAATCTTTTTCTCATAAGATTGTCCTTGAGAAGTGTTTCTATGCACTTAGCAATTTCCATATCGTCTTCGATGTTTTCAACAAGCAACCCGTTTTCACCATTTTTAACAACGGATGGTACGCCTTCAACTCTCGGTCCGATCACCGGCAATCCACAAGCTCCGGCTTCCATATAAGTTCTACCCATAGTTTCATTCTTCGATAATAGAATGTAAATATCAGATCCTTGGTATATTTTAGCGAGTTCCTTTTGACTTTTTTGACCAGAGAATATCACATGGTTTTTAATTCCCAATTTCAAAGCTAAGCTTCTAAGGTCCTCTTCATCCTCTCCTTTGCCTACGACAACATATCGAATCAATGGCCAATTATTCCTTAACTTAGCAACATTTCTGATAACAGTTTCTATTCCTTTCTTTTTAATCAAGTTTGCAGCTGTTGATAGAATCAATCCATCAGTTGGAAATCCAAGTTCCTCTCTTATTTCTTTTCTATTATTTGTTGGCTTGAATTTATTTGTGTCAACTCCTCCTACTATCAACTTGACCTTATCTTGTGATATCCCGCATTCGATCAACCTATCACGTGTCCATTTACTGTTTGCTGCAATAATTTTAGAATCATTCAGATATCCGATTACTTTATTTTTTCTAATTCGATCTTCCAGATTTCTTATTTTCTTTTTTAAGGCATTTAATGGCAACCTGTATAGAATACTCCTAAGCTTTAAGTTGTACCCGCACCAGGGTCTCAGGAAATCGTTTCCCACAACTCTGGTTATAGTAGGATATTCTCTAGAGATAGTTGAAAATGCAATACCTGCAGTGCAGGCATGTATCACATCAGGATTAAATGCTCGTGCCATCTTCCTGAGGAGCAATGCGTCGTATTCAGGATAGCGCATTGTTAATAAACGATTAAAAGTAAAGCGATAATCCCCATCCTGTGTTTCAATTTCCCTAGGTGTAACGATTATTACATCGTGTTTTCTATCCAAATACTTTCCAATATGATAAGCATGCTGAGCCATTCCACCATAAAAGGTTTGAGGAAATTGATCAGTGACAATAATTATTTTCAACCGTTCAACTACCAATTCTTATTACTATTTGTTAACAAACTCTACAATTGCATAATTATATTATCGTTATTAATATCTATTGACCGTTCAATCGTTTTATGAAGATCCCAAATAGTTAATCAGTTAATATTATACATTATTGCGACATTAAGGATCCTGATGGTCACATGCTGCTGACAATTCATTATCAAATAGCTGTTTTATTTTTAAGACTCTTTTGGACCATGAGTTTTTGCGGGCTACGGAATTCATGCGTTGAGCAAGTTCCTTATTACAATTCATCAAGGCATTCTCTATTGATTGGACATATTCATCAGAAGTATCAGCAAATGTTATTACATTCGAATATTCTTTAAGATTTTCTAATGATGTAGCGATTATTGGTTTTCCACATGCCATATATTCATGCAATTTCAAGGGATAAATATGCTTTGTATATTCTGTTTTCTTATATGGCAACACACATACATCGCACCATTTTAAGATAACCGGGATTTCATTTTTTTGAAACACTTCCGAGAAAATATGTGTTTGAAAGCTTTTTTAACGCGATAACCTCCTCTTTGATTTCTGCATGTTCATGTCTTATTGATCCTACAAATACAATAGACCAATTCTTTCTTTTAGTGGCAATCTCATGTAACATATTAAGATCAATATGCCGCTTAATATAACCAATATAAATTATTCTTGGGATTGGAACGTCTTTTAGAATCTCCGGTTCAGGTATATCTTTAGACATGACTTGCTCATACGCTTCATAATTGACGCCATTTGGAATATAATGAGTATTATTATTCAAATGCCCTTTCTTTTTTAGCAAGGTCTTTGAATGTATGAATACGATATCTGAGTTCTTGATAAGGTTTATTTCATCATCACTCATTTTCATTTTGCCAGTTGGATCAAAGGTGTATTCATCATCAATATGGTAGCAAGTTATTGTTCTTTTCAACTTACTTAGATATTCGAGGTATTCGGGTCTCCAAATGTACAGAATTACTTCATCATTAGCCATTAGACGAAGTATCTTATTAACCTTTTGAATAAATCTAATCTTCCAATATTTGTGATACTGACGGAATATCCATGGAACGATACCACGGCGGCCGTATTTAACCTTGTAGTCGGCCGGTATCAGCGATCTATAAGTCCATAAATTTGAAGTTATTTTCTTCAATCCCCGGGATGAAGCATTTTTCCAATATCCTTTCCCAAATATATTCTCAATGTATAAGGGTGGAGATACCCATAACACTTTGTAATGATTTGACAACTTACTGAGAATGTGATGGCGTGATTGCCAAGAATCATTCCATAGATCTGGGACAAATGCAACAATTGTTACGTTTTTGCGTAAATGCAATAATGGTTCTCTATTCAATGTATTTTAACGTCTCTTAATATGATATCCTTCAACTTCTTTGACTGCTTAATTACATCATATTCTTTTTTTGCTTTCATGTATGCATTCCGTCCCATTTCCATTGATTTTGTCTTGTCACTCCAAATTTCTAGCATATAGTTTGCCATTCCTTCTACATCGTGTTCTTCAACTAAATATCCATCGGATCCAATTTCTATCATTTCCGTTATTCCGCCGTGTTTTGTTGCCACGACTGGTAATCCATGCCCCATTGCTTCCATGATAGCAACAGGCATTCCTTCTGAATCTCCATCAGGTGCTATCACAGAGTGTTGAACATACAGATGTGATTTTCCCAACATTTCCAGAACTTTATCGTTTGCCAAACCTCCATGGAATGTCACCTTTTCTGTAATCCCCATGTCTGCTGTCATTTTCTTGCAAGATAACAGTAAGGGGCCATCCCCTATCATATGCAATTGTCCCCTCCCCCCCATATCCAAGTACTTTTTAAAAGATGCTATAG
>CAZDWF010000223.1:0-3594 GCA_964508895.1 uncultured Bacteroidales bacterium | reverse complement strand
GTTACGGTATTCCTGAATATAGACTTCCTAACGATTTGCTGCAAAAAGAGGTTGATAATATTACTGAGCTTGGAGTAAACATTTTCTATAATAAAAAGCTTGGCAAAAACCTTAAATACAAAGAGCTTAAAGAAAAATATGATGCAGTAATCCTAACCATAGGTTCACAAAAAGGAACACTGATAGGTTGTGAAGGTGATGATGCAGAAAATGTATTTTCAGGTATCGACTTCCTCAAGAAAATGGAGGTTAGTGGAGAAAAATACGACTTAAAAGGAAAGAAAGTAGCAGTTGTTGGTGGTGGCAATACTGCCATGGATTGCTGCCGTACTTCAATGAGATGTGGTGCGGAAAAGGTATATGTAATATATCGTCGTACCGAAAAGGAAATGCCGGCCAACCCAATTGAGATCCACGAATCTAAACTGGAAGGTATTGAATATCTTTTCCTGACAAATCCAACAAGAATCAACAAAACCAAAGATGGCAAGGTGAAATCTATTACCTGCCTGAAAATGGAGCTGGGTGAACCAGATGCCAGTGGCAGAAGAAGACCGGTTCCTGTTCCTGATTCAGAATTTGAACTTGAGCTGGATATTGTTCTTGCAGCAATCGGACAAAAGACTGTTGTGAACTTCCATGAAGAAGTAAATGCACTTTATGAAAACAACAATGAGCTTAAGCTAAACCGCTGGGGTGATATCGATGCTGATCCAAAAACACTGCAAACAGGAATTCCGAATATGTTTGCCGCTGGTGATGGTGTTACCGGTCCGGCTACATTGATAGAAGCAATAGGACAGGCAAGAGTAGCATCACATAGTTGTGATCTTTTCCTCAAAGGTGAAGAGGTTGTTCCAGAAAAGAATGAATTTATCAGCAGAAAAGAGAATTTTAAGGAACAGATAGCTGAAGATTTTCATGGTAAATTTGAGAAACAGCTCAGAGAAGAAATGCCAACACTCGATCCAAAAGACAGAACTAACTTCAAAGAAGTGGAGTTAGGATATAAAGATGAGGATATTGCAAAACATGAAGCTCATCGTTGCCTTGAATGCGGTTGTACTGAGATTTATACCTGTGATCTTAAGAAATACTCTGCCGATTACGATGCCAAACAAACAAGTGCTGGTGAATTTAAAGAATACAATGTTGACTTCCGACATCCATATATTGAAATAGATAATAATAAATGTGTGCTTTGTTCGCGTTGTGTTAGAATATGTAATGAGGTTGTTGGAGCTAATGCTCTCGGTCTGGTAAACAGGGGATACGACACATATGTAGCACCAAGCATGGGTGATTCATTACAGGAATCCAATTGCGAAAGCTGTGGTATGTGCATCAGCACATGTCCTACAGGAGCAATTAGTGAAAACACTATCTTCAAACCAGGTCCGGTTGTTACTGAAGAATCAAGCACCATTTGTAATTACTGTTCTGTTGGATGCTCCATTACTTTTAATCATAAAAATCAGTTTGTGATGAGAGTGTCAGGAAAAGAAGGAATGGTTAATACAGATGGGAACATTTGTAAATATCCTAAGTTCGGTTATAATTACCTGAACAGGACTGACAGGATCACCAAACCATTACTGAAAGTTAAAGGCCGTTTTGAAGAAATAAGCTATAAGAAAGCTTATGAGATCATAGCTGAAAAAATCAAAAAATCTCAGCCAAACGACAATGCATTCTTTGCAGGAGCACGATTGACCAACGAAGAACTATACCTGATCCAGAAAATTGCAAGAGCTGCAGTAGGAACCAACCAGGTTTCAAGCTTCCACTATATGAACCGTGGAATGGGATATAAGAATAACGCTGCTAATAATGTCCCTTTTGAGCAACTTAAAGAAGCAAGTAAAATTTATCTTATCGGATCTGAGATCAACCAGGATAATGCTGTGGTTGGTTTTATGATCAACAATGCTCAGAAGAAAAGGAATATTCCACTTGAGCTGGTTACTATTAATGCAGACAGTACTATGAAACATAAAGTGGACAGTGTGATCAATATAAAATCATACTATCATTTTATCAAGGCTGTGAACTATTATCTGGTTGCCAATAATTTTGAGAACAGATTGTTTATCGATGATAATTGTGCAGGCTACGAGGAATACAGAGAAGAGCTGCTCAAGGAAAACTTTGTTGAACTAATAGAGATGTCAGGTGTAAAATATATGGACCAGGTGATTGAGTTTGCAAAGGAATTTAATAATCAGATGAATGCTATTGTAGTTTATTCAGAAAAGGAGATCTGCTCTAATGGTAGCCTTGAGTTAACCAATCTTGCAATGATCACTGGTAAGCTTGGCAAGAATGCTTCTGGCTTGATCTCATTAAAAGAGAAAAACAATTCAGAAGGACTTTACAATATGGGAGTTCGTCCCGGAATTGGAGTAGGTGCTGTTGACATCAATAATGAAAACTTTGTTGCCATCCTGAAGAAAAAATGGAAGGTCGATAGTATTCCATCATTTGAAGGAAGTACATTATATCAATTCCTGCAGGAAGGAGAGTTAAAGAACCTGTTCATCTTTGGAGAAGATCCATTAGGATGTGCTTATAACAAAGTACAGGTTGCAGGATGGCTTTCTATTGCCGAATTTGTTGCTGTTCAGGATTATTTCATGACAGATACCGCGAAGAAAGCTGATCTGATACTGCCTGCATCCATGCCGATAGAAATGGGTGGTAGTTTTACTAATACACAGCGTATGATACAGGAATTTGATGCTGACTTTGAAAACCCTGTTGCTAAAAACTCATTGCAACAGTTTTCTTCCATTATTAAGTTATTTGGATTCAAGCAAAACAGCAATGCTAACGATATACTGAAAGAAGCCCTTTCATTACTCGTTGCGGTGGAAAATGGAAAACATCACTTTAGCAGTACTGATAATGAGATCTATGCAAGATTATTCAAATATGGCTGCGATAACATTGTAAAGCAGTTCGAAGAAGATTTTAATAACGCATTTTAATTGCACAAAATATTTTAAACACATGAAAGAATTTATGTCGATTAATGATATCCTGGATTTCGCAATAGATGAAGAGCAAAAAGCAGTGGATTTTTATTCTGAGCTGGCAGAAAATGCCAATTCCGATGAGATGAGAGAAGTCTTTGAGGAGTTTGCTAAGGAAGAAGTAAAGCATAAGACACGCCTGATAGGAGTAAAAGAAAAAGGACTCTTTGAAGTAAACCCGGAAAAAATCGCTGACCTCAAGATTGCAGATTACCTTGTTAATGTTAATGCTTCTACCAATATGACTTATCAGGATGCACTTGTACTGGCAATGAACAAAGAAAAATCAGCATTTAAATTATACATAAACCTTTCAGAAAGAGCTCCAAACCAGGAGATGAAAGATCTTTTTATGAGTCTTGCCCAGGAAGAATCAAAGCATAAGCTTCGATTTGAGATAGAGTATGACGATCATATCTTCCAGGAAAACTAGATGGAATTGGACGATTATGCACAAACTCTGATGCTAGGGCGTAAGTGCTGGGGATCCTTCGACTCAGCTACGCTACGCTCAGGATGACGGTGTGTTTAGGTTGTATATAGCAAAAAGTCCGGCGCACAT
>CAZDWF010000222.1:0-3639 GCA_964508895.1 uncultured Bacteroidales bacterium | reverse complement strand
GTTCCACCTCCATCATCATTATCATCATCATCATCCTTTTTACATGACTGGCTTGCAAAAATACTTACGAAGCTAATAAGTGCCAAAGCCAATAATCCTGAATACTTTTTCATCTGTTGCATAATTATTAATTTTAAATGTTCATACAATTATAATAATAATACATAGTAAATACAAGACAAACTACTGTTGTTACAATAATCTTTTTATGCTATATTTGATTTCATTCATTCATTAAAAGAAGAAATGAGAATATTCCTAATCATCATTCTTTTCTCCACAACAACCTTACTATCTGTATCTCAGAATGTTATTACCGGGACTATTACAGATCTCGAAAAAGGACTTCCCTTAATTGGTGTAAATATTGCAATAAAGGGAACCTCCATGGGAGCTATTTCTGATGATAAGGGCAAATTCATTATATCAAATAAGATCTCCTATCCTGTTACATTAATTTTTTCCAGGATTGGATATGAAACCTATGAACTTGATCTTAAGAAAGTCAGGAAAAATCTATTCATACGTTTGCAGGAAAAAGCAATCCTTGGGAAAGAGGTGATTATTTCAGCATCAAGAATCGAAGAAAGTATACTTGAATCCCCGGTTACTATTGAAAATATCAAGCAGGTAGAAATTAAAAACACACCTGCAGCCAATTACTTCGATGGGATGTATTCCATTAAGGGTGTTGATATGAATGTGCATAGCTTAACTTTCAGATTTCCAAACACCCGGGGATTCACAGGTGATTTTAACTACAGGATGAACCAGTTTGTTGATGGCATTGACAATGCATCTCCGGGCCTGAGCTTTCCTGCAGGAAATATCTTTGGTTTATCACCACTTGAAATAGAAAGAGCTGAATTGCTTGTCGGGGCTTCATCAGCTCTTTATGGTCCGGGAGGAATGAATGGCACTTTATTAATGGTAAGTAAAGATCCTTTCAAATATCAGGGATTGAGCATTTCTGTACAACCGGGATTGATGCATTTTGATGCAGGATATCTTGACAGTCCTGACCCGATGATAGATTTCAATCTCAGGTTTGCCAAAGCACTTACAAAAAGATTAGCTGTAAGGGTTGGAGCAAGCTACCTTGAAGCTACAGACTGGTACGCTACAGACTACAGGGATAAGAATCATCTTGATGAGCCATGGATAACCCGTCAGTCAAACGAGGGCTATGATGGTGTAAATGTTTATGGAGATGACATCATCGCTCCCGTCAACCTTAAAGAAGTTGCACCACAGGTTGCAGATGGAATTGCCCAGGCACGCGGACTCACTCCGGGCACTCCTGAATATGATCAATTTGTAAAAGATGTAATTGCTAAATTTCCTGACCAGGTAATATCAAGGAATGGGTGGACTGAAGAGGATATTGTTGATTACAACGCTAAAACCATAAGGCTTAATGGATCTGTACATTACAAGATCACTGATGATATAGAAGCCAATATAAGAGGGATGTATGGCAAAGGAAATAGTGTTTACACAGCTCAGAACAGATTTTCCTTCCTGAATTTCAGCATGTTTACACTCATCAGCGAGGTAAAAAGTAAAAACTTCTATGTCAGGGCATATCGTGTCAGTGAAAATTCTGGTGATACGTATAATGCAGGAGGTGCTGGATTACAGCTTAATGAAGCCTGGAAACCAAGCACAGAATGGTATGCTGATTATATTCAGGCTTTCACTCAGCATATATTAATGAATAATGACCTGCAGGCTGCATATGATTTTGCACGTCAGTCAGCAAATAACAGGGACTCTTATGGCAATATCATTAATCCGGCAAAACCTGCATTTCCTTATGCCGGCACTAATGAATTCATAGATAAACTAAACACTCTGAAGAAAACATCAATCAACGAGGGCGGAGCAAAAGTAATTGATAAAAGCAGCATGTATCATATTGAAGGAATGTATAATTTCATAAACCAGGTGGAATGGGCTGAAGTGATATTTGGTGCAAGTTACAGGCTTTATAATATTAATAGTGAGGGAACAGTTTTTATTGATGAACCAGGAAACCCGATCATAGTATATCAGTCTGGAATTTTTGGTCAGATCTCTAAAGGATTATTTGATAAAAAATTGAAACTAACTCTTGCAGCCCGTTATGACAAAAATGAAAACTTTAAGGGGAGGGCAACACCACGTTTTTCCTTCGTTTATGATGCGTTTGGAAATGAAAAGCATTATATAAGAGGGTCGGTTCAAACTGCATACAGGTTTCCATCTATTCCTGATCAATTCACTGACCTGAATGTTGGACCTTTCCTTGTAATCGGTGGAAACCCTCAATTGATCGATAAATACGATCTGGATGGCAATCCTGTTTATCCTCTCACAGGACCCAATCCCATCACAGATTCACCTGATACTACCGGTGGCCCTTTTATAATTCCTGAATTTAAACCTGAAAGGGTGATCTCATATGAGTTGGGCTATAAAGGATTATTTCTTAACAGGATGATCTTTATCGACACTTATGGCTTTGTTAACAGATATAATGGATTTTTAGGGACCCAGGTAATGGCTCAAAATCCATTTTCAACAGATCCTAACAAAGCTGAAAAGCGTTATCAAATGACTGTCAGTACAGATGAACCCATAATCGCTTTTGGATGGGCTTTCGGACTGGATATTTTATTGCCAAAGAGGTTTTTTATTAAAGGAAACATAGCTTATAATGCACTTGAAAAACTTGGAGACAGACCGCCAGGATTTCAATCCAGGTTTAACACACCAAGATATCGTTCAAATATAGGAGTTGGTAATTATAGTATTCTCAGAAATATTGGATTTTCAATTAACTGGAGATGGCAGGAAAAATTCCTCTGGCAATCTGCATTTGGAACCACGTATATCCCGGCATTCTCAATACTTGATATACAAATAAATTATAGATTTGAACCACTCAATAAAGTCAATGTAATTTTAAAACTAGGAGGATCCAATGTGCTGAATAATTACTATACAACTTCATTTGGTTCAGCACAGGTTGGCGGACTGTATTATTTAAGCTTACTATTTGACTGGAATTATAATTAGCTGCATAATTATATCACAGTTTGCACTACTTATCAAAGTAAGCATTTCTATACTTAATTAAGTATATATTTCATTTGATTATTTGTAAAGATTTTTACTTTTGTAAAAAATAAATAAAATGCCCCATAAGTTCTGCCTTTTTATATTGTTTTCAATATTTTCTACAAACTTAGTTTTAGGTGAATCCTTTATTCCTGATACAAGTAAATTTCAATCAGATTCAGCAAAGTTTTGGGAAATTACAGGAACCTCTTCTTTAACATTTAATCAGATCGCTTTTTCTAACTGGTCCAAAGGGGGTGAAAACTCCTTTTCAGGAAAGGCCAGTGCTAATTACAATTTCAATTATAAAAGAAAAAGTGTAATTTTTCAAAATACTATCTCCCTTTCTTTCGGACAAAACTGGACTGAAGAGAATAAATTCAGAAAGACAGATGACAAGCTAAATATGAATTCTTTATATGGCATCAATGCATTTGACAGCTGGTATTACAGTTTTATGCTGGGGATAAAATCACAATTTGCAAAAGGATTTAAATACCCTAATGATTCAACATTGATATCTCAGTTTTTCGCCCC
>CAZDWF010000221.1:0-3640 GCA_964508895.1 uncultured Bacteroidales bacterium | reverse complement strand
TTCTTCATTGTGTGGCCAAATGGCTTTACCACAGTACACGTTGAATCCGCTGTGGAAGACTCTTTAGATTGCGAATTCGTAGATCTTCTATAGTCTTATTCTTTGTTTGAAATCCTACACCAGTAATTTTAAAAGCGCCCCAATAAAAAGGGTTTTCATACTTTCTTTGATTCATAATTGTTATCTGTGCCAATTGAAGTGATTTTGCTAAAGAAAAGCCTTTCTTATAGTTGAAATAAAACTCCTGCATTAGTCTTTGAGTTGCTGTATCTTCCACAGACCAAAAGGACGATAAAACGGCCGAAGAACCAGAAATTAAAAAGCCCTCCGCTAACCCTATTACAGAGTCAAATGTCACGTAACCAACACCTGTTTGGCAGGCACTCAAGGTTACAAGATTGCAACTTATATTTGTTTCAATAATTTCTTCCAGATCAAGAACACCATTCTCAAAACTGTCATGTGAGAGGACAACAAAAGAATTTTCAGGAACAAGTGTATTATAAAATCCATGCGTCGCAAGATGTATAATAGAGGCTTGTTTCAATTGTTTTAGACGCCGCTCAGAAGCGCGGTTTTTGGTGAACTCAAATGCTCCAATGAAAATAGCTACATTAGATGCTTCCACCTCTGCACCAGGAAGAGATGATAATTTAATTGGACTTGACCGAGTTACTCTATCCCCGGGAAACATGCTTAAATAGATGGGAGGCATTATAGGGTTACCAAAAACATATGATTTATCCTTCGATTTACTATGTTTTGCAGGCATACTACATTCAATTTGAAGCAATACTGCTAAAGAAGGAGCATATCCAATTTGGTATTTTTCTGCCAAAAATATATCTTTATCATCGAACCTTATTTTCAATATTGAAAATGGTATCTTAGACATTTCACCATCGGGGATAACAATGAGCCTATCCGTTTTTGAAGAATTAAGTTTAGAAACAAATGTCGTTGGAATCAATTCACTACCAAGTTCATTTCTAATTCTTTCTTGATTTTTTTGTTTTGAAACGATAATTCCGCGTTTTGCAAATATCTTAACGTCTTGTGCCGATTGTATATAGGGCAATTTAGTAATTATTGATTTAAGCTCTTGTGAAGGCTTATTAAGTAATTTTCCAAAAATTTGGCCTTCTGGTGTTGTTAACCAGACAAATATCTTTTCTGCCATTACAGGTGAAAAGTACTCGAGAATAAATGTGTTCCAATTTTTTGCATATTCGATATATTCATTAACAGAGGCCGGTGGTATAAAGAAGTTCTTACCATATTCTAATATATTACCTTCTGTCATTCCTATTGGAATATTTAACCGCTGTATGGTTTCTTGACTACCAAAATAGTTTTTTATAGCTAATCTGGTAGATTTCTGATTTCTCCCCATTAAGCTTAACATGGCCCGAGATTTCAATATTTGCGCGATTTCTAAAGCTTTTGTGATTTTCCCTTGATCAACTAAAGAAAAAACGTAATTTGAAAACAGATATCCAACTTGATCTGTGAAAAAATATTTTATCCTCCCAGGTAAAGGAGATAGTCCGAGAACCAAATTTTCATAAATATCCATGCCTTTTTGGTAAAATAAATTTGCTTTGCCAAGATTCTCTAACTTGGAATAATTGTTTCCTAAAATTGAATAGGATTTCAATAAACTGAGTCCTGATCTATAATGAACAAAAGGAATTAGTTCTTCAATAACACTTGCAGAAATCTTATATTGACCTATCTTATGATAGCAAAATGCTATCTTGTTTATAATCCTATGGCGTAAATAAAAGGCTACATTTTTGCCATTTTGAAGAGACTTTTTATACTCGTTTAACGCATTCTTAAACTGTAATCTCCGCCGATATAGATCACCGTTTGCTTCGCTTAGAAGCACTGAAAGTTCAATAATTCGACTGTTATGCCTGTTGTCATCAATATAGTGCTTAACATTTTCGAGAATATCAAGCAGTTGCTCCATGCTTCCTATTTTCAAGTCTTTCCTCTCTAACAACGGCTTGCTAAACATATTCAAATCAACAAACAGACGGAATAGCCCTAGTTCTGTAACTAATCGTAAGTATGGATTACCAGAAATTTTAGCTTTCTTATAAGCAAGAATAAAATATTCATAGACTTCTTGCCCCATCCCTAATAAAATGTGAAACTCTGCTATCGATAAAAGAGCGGTACACCTTAGATCATGTTCCCCTTTTACTCCGTCAAGTGAATTTAAGGCTGAATTCAAGAATGATAATGACTCATTATACCGTCCAATCTGCGCGTATGCCTTTCCAACATGATTGTCTATCGCAGAGTATAAGGAAGGGGCATGCGTAATTAACGATCTTGCCTTTAAATATTTCTTTATCGATTTTTGATAGTTCCCGGCGATATAATGCGCCCTTGCCTCTAACATAAATTCATCGTAAGAACGCTGATTTTTGATTGCTATATCCGAGGCAACAACCCTGCTACCACTGAAGACTAAGAATATTGAAAAAGCACAATAAAAGATACGAAAGCTCATTTAAAAGCCCTCACATCATTATCAATTTGCATTCGTTTTTTTTCAATGATGGCATCGTCCTGGCTTAGGATAGATAGTACTGTTTTTGCTAATTCTACGTTGTCGCTTGAGCCACGGTCCAATGCTTTACTCGCATAATGACGAGAAGCATCATATTTTCCGATGAGAAAATAACATAAAGCCATTTCTACCTCAAAATCTGGATGGCGTTTTGATTTTTCAAAGAACTTGATTGCTCTTTGATATTTTCCACTTCTTTTTTGTACAACACCCATCCAGAAAATTGCCTTTTTATCTTTTGTATTTTTTGAATAGGCATTCAATATTCGTGTTAAAGCCAATATTAGATTATTCTTATCATTATTTTTTATTGTTTGCCTATAAAAGGAAATAGCATCATCTAGTTCATTCTCTATATCGCTTGATTCATTGACTCTTTCTGAGATCTCTCTTTCTTTTGAAGCAATTGATGGGAGTTTTTTAAATGCAACATTGAAATAGAAAACTTGCACCCTTCGATTCAAAGCACGGCCACTGTCTGTATTATTGTCGGCTATTGGCTCATCTTCCCCTTTACCGGACGCAAAAATACGAGGCGAATCGATTCCATGATCAATTAAATATTTACGAACTGAATTGGCACGCCTTTTTGAAAGGTCTAGGTTATAGCGATTATTTCCTTTAGAATCTGTGTGGCCGATCAAATGAACAACACCGGATACAGTTCTCAAAAGCATTGCAGACTGATCCAATTTAGGAAAGCTTTCAGGTTTTATCCTGGCGCTATCAAAATCGAATAGAGTATACATTATATATCGATTTAGAATTAGTGTAACATTTGTAGTAATGTCAGCAACGAAGAATTCGCGCATATTTTTTCGGGAAAATTTCAGCTTTACTGCATTCTTAATAACATAATCGAAATACTCTAATGCCTTGAGATCAGATTCAAAGCCTTTATCCATCCGACCTAGAGAGGCTCCAGCATAATAGGCTATTCTAACTTTGAAATCGTCATCCTGTTTATAAACTTCTAAAGCTCGAATGGAATTTTCATAGACTACAGCAATAATTCAGGCTAAATTAAGTAAACAAAGAATAGGGTAAAAATATTAA
>CAZDWF010000220.1:0-3661 GCA_964508895.1 uncultured Bacteroidales bacterium | reverse complement strand
ATAAGTGCGGGTCTGCTTGGAGGTGGAGTCTTGATTTCATTTACAGCTTTTGTTTTTGAATATGGATTAGCCGCTATATGGTTTATTGTAGGGATTTCACTTGGCTTGGTCTTCTTTCTGGTATTTTATAAAAAGATTAAAGACTTATCGGATTCAAACAGATTCTATACAATATCAGATTATTTTCGATTAAAATTCGGAGCAAGAGTTGGATATTTATCGGCCTTTGTGATCTTTGTATGGGCATTCTTTTTAATTCTTATGCAGTTTATAGCCGGGGGGAAGGTTCTTGAATCTATCAGTGGGTATTCCTATGAATTGTCGGTGTTGATTATGGGTGGAGTTGTCTTAATATATCTAATTCTTGGAGGATTTAACTCTGTTGTTAAAACGGATTACTTTCAGTATCTAATAATAGTTGTTGTTGGAATATTTATAGCCCTTAGAATCTCTGATGGAATATCATTTACTCAATCACAATTTGATTTAGGAGATATGGGACTCTCCCAGTCAATTGCTTTTGTGATAATTGGAGGTTTTAACATAATAGTATCTGCAGATATATGGCAGAGAATTTTTGCAGCAAAGAGCAAACGTAGTGCAAAAATTGGACTTATTGGTTCTGCCTTTATAATCTTAATAATGGGAATAGTTTTAAGTTGCATTGGTTTGGTTACTAAAGTGGTTTTCCCGGATATCTTACCTGATGATGCACTGACAAATGGAATGTCTCATTTGCTACCAAGTGGGATATTTGGCATTGGCTTGGTTTTATTATTTGCTGTGATTATGTCAACTTTAGATACAATGATTTTTATAACCTCTATGAATATTTCACAAGATATTATCTCCCATAAGAGAAAGCTTTCCAAAGAACAATTAGTTACACTAACTCGCTATTCTATAATAGGTCTTATTATAGCAGGTACTTTAATTGCGCTTTTTGTCCAGAATATTATTTCCGTAGGTTTAGCCTTATCCGGAGTGGGTTTTAGTTTAATACCCTCAATATTGGGTTCGTTTTGGTTTAAGCTAAAGGAAAAAGCTGTATTTATTAGTATTATTTCAGGTTTGATAACCATCATTTTGGTTTTGGTTGTTGGCATAATTGGTCCTGAAACGTCTGTTGTTTCATTGCCAGTTGCATTGATTTTCCTAATAATAGGACAAAAAATGATTTGGAAAAATTAATCTTTAAACAGGATGACTAAACGAAAGATATTTGATTATTTTCTGCTTCTGAGACCGTATTTTTGGTTACCTGCTATATGTCCTGCAATAGCTGGTCTTTTAGCCTGTAATTGTGCTACTACTTCTTTAATGGATTTTCTTATCCTTATTATTATTTTTGGACCCTTGGTGTCTGGAGGAGCTGAAGCAATAAATGATTTTTATGATGTTGGGATTGATAATACCAAAAACCAAAATTCTGTTTTTGGAATTCCTTCATCAGGAGGATCGGGAGTACTTCAAAAAAGTGGCATTAAGCCTATTAGGGCATTATGGTATTCGAATATATTATTTTCATTGGCTCTCATTATAAGCTTATTTATTAGTATAGGTTTCTTTCTTCTTGTTCTGACTGGTATCATCAGTGCAATATTTTATTCATCCCCACCTATTAGGCTTAAGGGAAGAGGAATACTAGGATGTTTAATCCAGGCTTTTGGTTATGGTGTTATCACGTTTTGCTCGGGATGGTATATTGGTGAGCAAAGTATTGGAATCTACCCTATTCTGGCAGGGGGCTTGACTGGAATAGCTATAATTGGATTTGGGTCCACTGCTGACCTAGCAGATTATTTGTCTGATGCAAAGAATAATGTACGAACCTTACCCATACTTATTGGGAAAAAGAATGCCAAATTAGTGTATCAGATTTCTATACTTATTCCGTTAGGAATTGTCCTGATTATGAAAATGTATGGCTTGTTAGACTTCAGTGTAATATTTTACATCGTAATTCTTGTATTTTCAATTGTCTCTATATTCTTTCTTAATATATTTAAGACAGCGAAGGAGTATAGTGTTATTCACATGACTGGGGTACTTATTGAAAGTGCCTTTCCATTCCTATTTGTGAATTTTCATATTTAGCAAATTAAAATTTGATCATTGTATTTGCATTAATAAAAGTACACTATTGCCATTAATAAAAAAATTCTGAGTCGTTTTTACTGCTTACGAGTAAAATCCCCAGGTAATAAGAATATGTTCAACTTGACTTTCCTAGCTATACTTCTGGTTCTTATTTTAGTATGTTATTCATAATCTATTTCTAGCAAAATAATTTGACAAAAGAAAAGAAATATTAATAATATCGGTGCTTTCCTCATATTTTATTTCAATTATCTAATAATGGAAGATTATAATTCCGTTCTCAATGACGATGAAAAAATACCGGTAGAAAAATCAAAGTTTGATACTCCTTTAGAATCTCTTATTGTTAGACTTAATCGCTTAACAGAGGAGTTGGGAGTTCCACATGAGTATACTGATTTTCTGGATTCAGGTGATCTGGAAAATCTATTGGAAGAAGAAAACACGATAGATGACACTGTGGAAAAATATAAAACATCGTTCGATTACGTTGCAGGTGTAGGAACCATTGTAACCGTGAAAAGACCTCTGGCTGAAGTAGAAGATTCTATGAAATGGGAATTATTTCTGAAATACATGAAGAATATTATACGTATACCTTTAGAATTGTTTCCTTTTCTGGACTTTGACATAGATATTGATAAGATGCGCCAGTGGCAACTAAAGATGAATGAAAAAGAGATCTCAGTCAAAATGATTAGACATCTTAAAAGACAAAAAGAGTTCAAAGAGTCTTTTGAATAATTTGAGGGTGCTCATCAGTTCTTCTTCTCATCGACCTCTTTTATCTTATTTTTTATTTCTTTAATCTTGTCTTCTACTTCATATTCTTCACCAAAGTCCAATTCTACTTTTTCCTTGGAACTTGCCTTGAGCCAGTATGCATAGAAATGCATCTGAAAATATTTTAATTCCTGGATAATCTCATTTTCAATCATACTATCTTTTCTTGAATCCATCAAAATAGGGCTTACCGTCTGAGAATCACTTCCCCTGTAATAATAGGTAGCAGCTATTGGAATCTCATTTATGATATTCTTATCACTATTATCCCTTTCTTCTTTAATGATTATGGTAAGATTACGATTATGATCCCACCAACTTAAAAATCTTACATCTAGTGTTGGCAGGTAGCTGACCTTGTTTTTATATTCGTCTTCACATATTTGTTTTTCATTTTCGTTTTTTACACCCTCTATACATTCATCCTTTTCCATTTCGAATTCTCTTCTCAGCCGGTCTAATCTCTTTTCAAAACGTTTCTCAAAGTCTTCTGCCAGTGGCCCATACTTGATAATTAAAAGAATTTCTGTTTTCTGTTTTTTGGCGATTCGCCTTTTCATCACTCCCCAAAACTCATCATTCAGAACGATCCAATCAGCTCTATCTGAGCTAATTAAAAGTTTTGACCAATCGTATTTAGGATGAAGGAAATCAAGTCTAGCTCTGAGTAAATGATCCCAGGAATTTAAACGGCGATATAAACCTTTTCTTAAATATAATGAAATCCCGGATTGAAAGGAATGTCCTATTTCCCAGGCGTACCGGTCTGAAAGGTTTT
>CAZDWF010000219.1:0-3738 GCA_964508895.1 uncultured Bacteroidales bacterium | reverse complement strand
TCCCGATCGTGCCTATACGGTCCTTCATATATGATGAATTCCTTATTTTCATTTGCAATCTTTGCCACTAGATCTCGTTCCAACCCTGTCCCCACGAACAACAGTTTGACATCTTGTCCCTTTTGTCTTGCAATCTTGGTCGCTTCTACCAGGCAATTAATACCTTCCTTACCTCTGAATAGCCCTATATAGCCGACAACGAGATCACGTTTTATCTGTCTAGTCTGAAAATCTGAAAACAAACTTGCCATCGGTACGTTGGGAACATAGTTGACCTTTGTTTTTTCGTTGATGAGACCGAACCGCCGAAGATATTTCGTTTCGAATTGCTTTGATGTCACAAAGATGCTGTCGACATCTCTTAATATACATCTTTGTACCTTCAATATTATAGGTCTTAACATCCACTCTGTGGTGTCCTGCAAAGTGAATAGTATCTTACTATTCGGCAACATTTTTGAAGCAACTTTGGCTGCCAATAGCATGTCAATGTTCCATGCGTGAATAGCATCTGGTTTATATGCAATTATTATTTTAATGAATCTAGCGAGTATTATGAATCGGTTTATGATCTTACTGAATTTGTTATTTCCTACAGGCCATTTCACAGGGATACATTTTTCTTTACCCAGAATTCCGCTCATTGGAAGCGATACGGGTGTTTTAATTCGATCCAAGTAGACCAATCTCACTTCATATATTTCAGTTCCATTCAACATTTTGATAATGTTGATAGGTAGGTTCTCGGGGCGATTACCGTAGAGAAAGAGGACTCGCTTTTTTACCATCATTATAAGTATATGAGTAGGGTATCTCAGTGCTTATTGAGATTTGAGTCGTTCATATTTTTTCTGCCTATGGCGGCAGAATCACCAACTTCAATTCTAGTAGAGAGTATTTGATTGGCAAGCCATCCGTATGCCTTCTTGAATGATCGGTATTTTATTCGTCTCAACATCCATATTCTTATTCCAGGAAAGGTTAAACGCCATATAAATCCATAGATCAGTCTCTGTGAAAGCTTAAAGTATCGAGCGTGTATTCTCTTGTACTCAATACTCTTTCTCCTGTCTGTCTTTGGTAATGATGAGACACCACCTCCCAAGTACCTTATGCCGACTATTGGAACATGATGGGATTTTAATCGATTTTTCAGAAGCATTCGAAGTAGAAGATCGTAATCCGCGAGTATCGTAAACTCCTTATCGAATCGACCGTAACGTTCGAAACAATTTCTTTCAATTAATGTCACCTGGTGGCATAAGGTCTTACGATATAGTAGCTTGGCATTTAACTCATCAGGATACCTGGTAGTGAAATCCTGTTCCTCATTGTAATAATCGCAATAAACAACAGGAGCTTGGTCGTCTCTTGAACAATAGTCAGCAAATAGGGACAAGACACTTTGATGAGCAAATCGGTCACCTGCATTGAGGAACAAGATGTACTTACCCTTGCATAGTTCCAATGCCTGATTCATGGCATCGTATATTCCATCGTCCTTTTTTGAGCAGAATCGTATCTTCGGATCCTTCCATTTTCGTGATTCTGTTCCATCATTGGAACCGCCATCCTTGATGATATATTCGTACTGATTATAATCCTGTTCTAAAACAGTTTTGACGGTGTTATCCAGAGCTAAGCCAGGATTGAGGCAAACCGTTACGACACTAAATATCACAGTATGTTCCTAACATATCATTATCATTTTTGAATTAATTGACAGAGCTGGCAACTTTTCTTGCTTTATTTCTCTTGAGATGGCTTTCAGAATAAATTAATCCCACGAAGAACATGTTTATTACCATAAGTTGTGGATCCTTGAAAATATTTTCAGCCATCGCATAAAACATCCAATTCACTATAATAAGGAATGAAGCCATGGAAACATTTTTATCATATCGTGAAACAGCCCGTCTATACATTCGAATTGCTTGCTTCGCTCCCCAGAATAGGATCAGAATATAGAAAGCGAGTCCAGGTAAACCAAATCGGTGAAAGTACCATCCATAATCGTTGTGAGAATCAGTCCGCATTTCAGATTTGGAAGGCCCCCTTCCAAACAGAAATATAGCAGGATGTTCAAGTGCGTCACTGAAAGGCTGAATCAGATCACGTTCTCTGGGGGCCATCGATTCGCCGTAAGTATCTGTGTCGAGGACTCTTTGCCTGAATCCTTCTATTCCGTACCAATTGCCAATATATAAAGCTGTTGCACCTATTAATACAACAAGGAAGACCAGTTTGGTCCTTGATAACATAGTTGCTCTTATCATTATAATTGATATCAAAGTCAGGAGAGCGACGGATAAGGTGGCGGTTCTAGTCTGAGTATAAATAATCGATAATAGACATGGAACTAACATGATAATTACGCATATTCTATCTCTCATTGTTTTTCCATGAACAGCGAGGGAAATGCATAATACAAAGCCAACAACAAGTAGATATCCAAAATGCCTAGGGTCATCGCTTGTGCCAGCGACGCGACCTTCAATAGATCCTTGAATTAGAAGTTCCAGCCCGATCATTTTGGCGTGTTCCGAGATATATAATGGTGTCAGCCATTCGTTAATATCAAATAGATTATGATACTGAAGTATACCCACTATCCCCGCGATGCTAATACTCATCGCTGCTACAATAAGAACAACACGTCTATTTGAGTTTTCGAATATGATTTGAGCAAACCTGAATACAATCCAGTATTTAATTAACATAGGTATTATCATCATGTCATTGACAATTACTTCATTTCCATATATTATGTATCCACTACATATCGAAATCATCGCCATGAACCACATGAATATAAAGCTTGTTGTTATTTTATTAGGAAGACCCTTCAAAGAACCTGATATATATTTGATAATTCCACATAATAATAAGACAATCAGTAAGTAATCTTCGCCACGAATCTTAGGCAATCCGGGTACAATCGCCATATAAGGGGTTAAGACGGTTAAACTTATCAAAAGAATCGCTGAGATTCTTTTCATTATATGATATTTGGCATTTTCCTATTTATGATCCTAAAGATCATGTCTCCTCGATTATTCCAAGTATTCTCGGATGCAATTCGTTCGCGTAATTTAACCAATCTCTCACAGTCCTCTTCGCAGGCAAGTCGTATCTTATCAATAAAATTGCTTGCACTATTGGATTTATAGATAACCCCATCTGGCATTCGAATATAATGAGGAAGATCAGATATTATTACCGGTCTACATGCAGCTATATACTGAAATATCTTGCTGTTAGTAGTGAGTATGGATACCTCGGGAAGTTTCGGATTGTAGGGCATGATAAGCACGTCCATATCTTTCAGTCTATCAATTAAATCATTTTCTGGTATTGGTGATTCGTACCGCATATTTGGATATGACGTCAATTTAGATATGTCATAATTTTCATTTGGTCCTATCAAATGAAGAATCATGTCATCTTGTTCAAGAATTGCAATAAGCCACTCGTCAAGCAATCTCCAATTGATGTATCCGGCAAAGCCTACGTGTATTTTATCTGATGCTTCCCTCCTATGACAGGGCTCAATGAAATTCAAATTATGTGCGTGAAAGAGCATTTCAACTTGCGCTCCTAACTTCCTCAACTTCTCACGCAAAGGAAAGTGTGGTGTAAAGCACAAGTCAGTCATCTTAGTCAATTTGTTTTCGTATCTTTGAAATAACCGTGATTGCTACCAGGATTTAAATCTATTCCGTCGCTTAGATTTACGTC
>CAZDWF010000218.1:0-3836 GCA_964508895.1 uncultured Bacteroidales bacterium | reverse complement strand
GAATTTATAATTTGAGTTTTGAGATTTCACACTTGACTTTTGCTTGGAATTTATAATTTTTTATTTGGTGTTTTATTCACTAATATCCGGATATAACAAATACGTCCTCCTGATCTTTTTAAATGCCTCAATATCATCTGCCCATTTTTCCCTTATTTGCCCCTCTTTATAATTGTTGCTTATTCCTCTTCTCAGACTTGAGTTTCCGGCTAATTTATCAAAATAAGCATTGAAGAAATCTTCTGCATGAACAAAATAGCGATAGGAATTAATTAGCCAATCGAGATTTATTTGCCTTGGATTTTCCTTATAATCTAATGCGTAGCCAATGAGATTTTGTCCATAACAAACATCATTTTTGAATTTTGGGTTCTTCGCTCCATAAGTTGATTCTGGCATAAAAGCAAAACTTCCCAGTCCGAAACCAGGATGCCCATATAACTGAAATGGAAATTCAGTTCCTCTTCCTACGCTCATTATTGTTCCTTCGAATAAACAAAGGGATGGATAGAGGTAGACCGAGTACCAGTTTGGTAGATTAGGGGAAGGGCTTACCTGAAGTTTTACGATCATATTTCTTTCATATCCTTCACATGGGATTATAGTTAAATCACATCGTTCACTATTAAGCCATTTTTCACCATTTACCATACGGGCATACTCTCCAATGGTCATCCCATATACCAGAGGAACAGGATGTAATCCGACAAATGATTCAAAGCCTTTTTCAAGAACAGGTCCGTCTATATAAAAACCATTTGGATTTGGACGGTCAAGTACAATCAGGGGAATGTTATTTTCAGCACAGGCTTCCATAACATAAGTCAGAGTTGATATATATGTGTAGAATCTTGCACCGACATCCTGAATGTCAAACAAAACAATATCGATTGCCCTGAGATCCTTTTCTTTAGGTTTTTTATACTTTCCGTATAATGAAATCACAGGGATGCCTGTCTTAACATCTTTAGAGTTCTTAATTTGTTTTCCTGCATCTTCACTTCCCCTGAAACCATGTTCAGGACTGAATATCTTGGCGATCTTAAATTTAGCAGATAAGAGACTGTCTGCCAGGTGTCTTTCTCCAATCAGAGATGTGTGATTCCCTACAATGGCAATCCTTTTATCTGTAAGAAGATCAAAATATAATTCTGTGTTTGCGGCTCCAGGATTAATAGTACTATAATCAACAAGCTTTAGCTCAGTGTTTTTGCTATCCTGGGCGAAAAGTATAACAGGAAAGATCAGTAGTAGAAATAGACTTGATAAAAAAGCGTTTCTCATTGTATGGTGAAGTAGGTTGGTCTGTGTAGATAGATTTGGATATTTACTAAATTATGTGCAAATATAATTCCATAATTTAAAATTCAAAGCAATTAACAAAGAGTACCTAATAATTTAATACTTTTGAAATAAAATCAAAAGATATTGAACTACGAGTTTTTTATAGCAAAGCATCTTATTAAGAAAGATAAGGATAGTATCTCCGGACCCTACGTTACAATTGCTATCATTGCCATAGCAATTGGTCTTTCTGCTATGATAATTTCTGTAGCAATTGTGAGGGGTTTCCAGACAGAAATCCGTAATAAAGTTGCTGGCTTTGGTTCACATATTCAGATAACAAGTTATGATTTTAATCGATCTTTCGAAGCAACACCCGTTAATGAAATGCAGGATTTTTATAATGGGGACAGGAGCTGGGAAGGAGTTGACTACATACAGGTTTTTGCTAATAAAGCCGGAATTGTTAAAACGGAAACTGAAATCCAGGGGGTAGTTTTTAAAGGAATAGGTGATGATTTTAATTGGGACTACTTCCTGAATAATATTGTTGAAGGCACTGCTGTTGAAGTTAAAGATAGTTTGATATCCAATGATATTTTAATTTCCAGGATGCTTGCAGGGAAACTTGATTTAAAATTAAATGATGATCTACGTGTTTATTTTCTTAATCAGGGAAGCAAACAGCCAAGAGGCAGGAAGTTTCATATTAAGGGTATCTATAATACAGGCTTAGAGGAATTTGATAATTACTACATAATTGGTGATATAAAGCAAATTCAAAAGCTGAATAATTGGAATGAGGATGAAGTTGCTGGTTTTGAGGTTGTAATTAAGGATTTTAGTAAGCTCGAAGATATAACTAATAAAATATATAAAGACATAGATTATGACCTAAAAGCTACTTCAATTAAGGAGTTGTATCCACAGATATTTGATTGGCTGAAACTTCAGGATATGAATGTTGTGGTGATCATTATCTTAATGATATTGGTGGCAGGGATAACCATGATCTCAACCTTACTTGTTTTAATCCTGGAAAGAACAAATATGATTGGAATATTAAAAGCACTTGGCTCACAAAACTGGCACATCAGGAAAATCTTTATTTATCAGGCAATATATATAATAGGTACAGGACTTGTCTTTGGTAATCTTATTGGCATTGGCTTTTCTTTTTTGCAGAAGTTCACTGGAATAATACCCTTGCCTGAGGAATCATATTATATCTCATACGTACCTATACAACTGGATTGGTTTTTATTTCTGATATTAAATTTAGGAAGCTTGCTTATCTGTACATTGATTTTATTAATTCCCTCATATATAGTATCAAAGATTACTCCAATGAAAGCGATCCGCTTTGATTAAAAAAAAAAGGCTGGAAAGTTTCCAGCCTCAATTTTATCTTCTTGTCTTGTGTCTTCCATGTTGCATATTACATTGATAAGGTATAGGATGCCTGTCGAAAAACACCCTTTGTTCATCAGTAAGCAGTCCTCTTATTTTTTGTCTTGCCCTGATATTCTCATTCCGAATCTTGGCTTTCAGATCAAATATTTCGTTAACAGCCTGATCGGTTTCTTTAAAATCAATAGTTTCCTGGCTTGTTAAAGTTTTAAGCCTGGCTTCTTTTTCTCCTATCTGATTTTCCAATGGTTGAATTTTCTTCAATACATCAACCTTGATTGTTTTGATCTTTTCTTTTTGATCATCTGTAAGATTTGTGATAAATGCTTCATCTGCAATCCTGCATTTTCCAACCTCATCTCTGTTGAATTCATACTTTCTTTCTTTTCTTTCAGATCTGCCCTGTGAAAATACAGAAGCAGAAATTAATATCACAGATAATATCATCACTGGATATAACAATTTTTTTGTTTTCATTATTTAATTATTTATTTGTTTAACAATAAGCCAGTTTGCGCATTAGCTTGAATTTATTTGAGTTTTTAGGCTCCTTTTGAATTTAGATTGAAATATCAAAAAAGGTTTAATCAGGGTATCTGATCAATTTGTTAAAAGGTGTTAAACAATATAGAAAGAAGTTATTTGCAGTTCTTTTTGTAATTGACAGCAATTTTAGATAATTTGTCATCCCAGAAATAATTTTTCCTTGAGTCGACAATTTCCTGTATGTAATCGCAGTCATCAAAATATTTTTGCAGGATTTGCTTATAATTCTTATTGTTAATATTTTCCAGGAATTCTTTATTATGGTATAAATAATACTTCCAGTCATATACCTCTCCATAATCAGAATAAATTATCTTTTCATATTTATAAATGGAATAGTTTTCCTTATTCATTATTCTGATCATGAAATACATGTTATTGTCTTTTGATTGAGGTCTTAGCGGTAAAGGCTTTACAATATATCCCTTATATCGCATATAGGCAATATTTCGGATGAAGTAATCCCATTTTGTTCCATCAGGTGTAATAATTATAGCTTTTTTCTTTGTTAGCAATCCGCCCTGCACCCATCTTTTGATCTCTCCTTTGATTATAAAGTTGTTTCTTAGTACGATACAATCAATACTGTCAGGGAT
>CAZDWF010000217.1:0-3848 GCA_964508895.1 uncultured Bacteroidales bacterium | reverse complement strand
GAAAAGTTCTTACAAAAGCATCCTCAGATTGCACAAAACAAAGAATTGACTGAAGATGACCTTAGAAAAGTAGTCGCCTTCGATGATTACTCTCTTGACTTCCTGAGGTTTATTTTTGATGATGATAATAAAGCCTGGAAGCCTGCGGCAGGATGTTTTGAGGGATGGCCCAAAGAAGCTAAGGATATCACCATTCTTGATCCAAGTTGTGGATCAGGACATTTTTTAGTTGCTGCCTTTGAGCTAATGGTTCGAATTCGGATCGTAGAGGAAGAATTATCAGTTCAAGATGCAATTAATGCTGTCCTAAAGGATAATATCTTTGGCTTGGAAATCGATACCCGTTGTACGCAAATTGCCGCTTTTCTTGTTGCTTTATCCGCTTGGACTTATCCTGGAGCAGAAGGATATCACCACTTGCCCGGATTAAATATAGCATGTAGCGGAATTCCAGTCACTGCTAAAAAGGAAGATTGGCTCAAGCTTGCAATTGATGATAAACGTATAATAGCAGGATTAGATAGACTATGGGAATTATTTCATCAAGCTCCCATCCTGGGAAGCCTTGTAGAACCAACATCAGGTATCGGTGCTTTTCAGAGTACGGTAGTTTCTGATATTATTCCAATTTTAAAAAATGTTCTCTCAAGTGAAACACATGATGATGAATTTATTGAGTCTGCCGTTGCTGCCCAGGGAGTTGCTAAAGCAGCGAGTATGCTTTCAAATCAATACATACTAGTCATAACGAATGTTCCTTATCTCGCAAGAGGCAAACAAGAAAAAGAATTGCAAGATTTTTCAGAATTGTATCATTATGATGGAAAAACTGATCTTGCGACTACGATGATTTCTCGTTGTCGAAATTTCTGTAAAACAGGAGCCACTTATGCAATAGTCAGTCCACAAAGTTGGCTAGTACAGCACGCATACAGTAATTTCCGTAATCTTTTATTATCTCAGGATGAATATAAATTAATTGCTAAATTAGGGCCAAGAGCGTTTGAGACGATATCAGGAGAAGTTGTAAATGTATCAAATATTATCAATTGTAAAAACACTACAGGTAATCATGATACTGTAAATTTTGTAGACGTTGAAAATGGCAAATCGCCTTCTGAGAAAAATCGTCTTCTTAAAATAGCTCAAATAACATCATCCAGCCAGACTCAACTATTATCAAATAAATCGCATATAATTTCTCCGGTTTTTACATTGGGTTGTGAGTTATTAGAATTATATGCGACCAGCTATCAAGGTATAAAAAGCGGTGACGATGGCAAATTAAGAAGAAAGTTTTGGGAGCTTCCTAATTTAAATAAAAGCTGGAGATATGAACAGAGTACCACAAATACGACAAGGTTATTTGGTGGAAGAGAGCATATTATATGGTGGGAATATAATCATGAATTTGCTAGATTTCAAGGCCAGAATGGATGGGGGAAGAATGGCGTTATTATAAATCAAATGGGAAGTTTACCATCAACTTTACATACAGGAAATCCATTCGATGGTACAGTCGCTTGCCTCATTCCTACGGATCAAAATAATTTACCTGCTATATGGATGTTCTGTAGCTCAAGTACCTACTCTGAGACAATAAGAGAAATAGATTCATCACTTGGGGTTGCAAATTCAATGTTTGTTAGAGTACCTTTTGATCTAAAATATTGGCAAGAACTTGCCATCAAAAAGTATCCCAACGGTCTGCCTGATCCATACTCTGATGATCCTACACAATGGATATTTAAAGGTATCATTAATGAGACCACGGAACCTTTACAAGTAGCTACTTCAAGATTATTAGGATATTCTTGGCCCGACCAAAAAGACTTGCCAGAATTCAAAAATATAATTGATGAAGATGGCATTGTTTGTATGAGGGGTAAATTCCCTGAAGCTCTAATCGCTTTTGAGCGATTTAGGAGTATTCAGTCTGGCCCCTATGTAGCTTATCCTCAATGGACAGAGAATATTAATGATGCCGGTGAAACTATAAGAGCTACCATGATCGATACAAGAATTAAAGGAATTTGTGAATATTCTGAGTTCAAAGAGTATCTTAATATTCATAAGAAACGTTTTTTAAGAAGTTAATATATCTATGTAATTCCTCTATTGCCATAAAAAATCAGGCGATTTATTCGCCTTAGAGACTGGTGAAAAGAGTATTATTCCCTGTTCTGCTGGATTTCTAATCTGGAAAAATAATTATAAATATTTTTTTTCATCTAATCAAAAGAAAGGGGATGGTCATGCCTGGACCATTTGGTGAAATTAGACCCAGCATTTACAGTGATTTAATTGAAGAACTCACAGAAGAAACTCAAGAAACATGTCGTGAGAAAAAAATAAGTACAGATGTACTAGATATTGATTCTATCATTAAAGGAATATTAGAAAAGAGAATTGAGCAAATAGTGGAAGATTCATTAGGTATTAACTATGACTACCTAATGGAAAAGGCGGATGGAGATGAAGAAAAGGCAGAAGAGATTGAACGCTTAGAAACAATAGGATATATTTATGAAGAATTACAAGGTGAAGTGCTAATAGATATAATGAAAAGAATTAAGATAGAAGCAGGTAAAGAAAAATAATAATGAAATCCCTCTATCGCCACAAAAGAACAGGCGATCTGTTCGCTCTAGAAACTAATGAACAGGGAGATATTATCTCAACTGCTGGACCACTGCTCTGCAAAGATATAGACCCTATACTACTTAACTGTGATGACTATTTTACTAGTGAGATAAAAATAAAGAGTAATGAATTTGAATTACTTAGTAAAGCAGAGTATGAAGAAATGCTCAGGGGGTGTGGGTTTTGTAGGCAGGTTAGTCAGAAACATTTGTTTTGATAGGATTAGTTATGGCTAATATTGTATTAATCTCATGTGTTAGCAAAAAACTCAATCAGGCTGCTCCTGCTAAGGGTTTATATGACAGCACTCTATTTAAGTCTTGCTATACTTATGGAGTATCTTTGCAACCAGATAAGATTTATATCCTTTCAGCAAAATATGGGCTTGTGCCAGCTGACAAGGTAATTAAGCCTTATAATTTAACATTGAACACAATGAAAACTAAAGAGATTCAAGAATGGAGTCAAGGCGTTCTCTATGATCTTAAAAACAATACTGACTTAGAGAATGATAACTATATTTTCTTGGCAGGAGAAAAATACAGAAGATATCTACTGCCCCATATTAAACATTATGAAATCCCTATGCGGGGCTTAAAAATAGGACAACAATTGTCTTGGTTAAAAACGACTAATTCAAAAATATAATAAAAGCTTGAACAGTGGAGTAAATCATGAATATTTTCTTTGGAAAAATCTCATCGAAAAAAGAAACAGAACAGATCACAGGAGGCTACTATAGAGCACCGAAAAAGTGTAGTTGGTTTAATGGTTTGGATATTGGCGACTATTCTTTTATTATTGGTGGAGGCAAGGTTCAACTCTGGCGAGCTGAGGAGTGGACCAAAAAAGACGGAGATGATATCTTAAAGTTTGTAATTATTCATGACAACTTAGGGATAAATACAAAGCATCTGCCAGCTATAAAATATTTTATGTTGACCATGGAACTGGCAGTCTTGACAGTACGTTCGACTGCAAAAAGTAAGAAAGCATTCTTCCCTATTCAATTATACTCACAAAATTTCACAGAAGAAATGCTTAAGGACATGAGTATTTATAAGGATGAAAACACCTACCGAAAAGTCCATATTCTTGATTTAAATAGCAAACCTTCAGAAAACAGTGAGGATATTCAACTATACAAAGATAATAGCCAATGGAAACTATTTAATTCATCTTTTATTAGTCAAGACATTATCAAT
>CAZDWF010000216.1:0-3913 GCA_964508895.1 uncultured Bacteroidales bacterium | reverse complement strand
TACTCCTTATCAAGCTTAACTTCACAAACGCTATTATCCCCTACTGCCTGACTGTTAGCATGCTGCAGCAACAGCATCATACCAACCACCCAGCTTATTCTAAAAATTCTACCAATAACTAATCGCACCAATTATTAATTATTAATTATTAATTTCTTTAGCTTCATTCCAATAAGCATCCATCTCCTCTAAAGTCATGTCATATAATACTTTCCCTTCATTTTTGACTTTTTCTTCCATATATTCAAATCTCTTTTTGAACTTTTTGTTTGCTCTTTCAAGAGCATCTTCCGGGTTTATATCGATGAAGCGGGAATAATTTACCAGCGCAAAAAGAAGGTCTCCAAATTCTTCTTCCTTTTTTTCATGCCTTGTGTCATTAAAAACTTCATGTTGTAATTCGCCAATCTCCTCCTCTACTTTCTCCCATACATCATCCTTGTTATTCCAGTCAAAACCAACCCCACTTGCCTTTTCCTGCATTCGATATGCTTTTACAAGAGGAGGCAAGGACTTTGGGACTCCGCCAAGTACTGATCTTCTTCCTTCATTTTTAATTTTTATTTTCTCCCAATTATCTTTTACCTCTTTAGCAGAAGCAACTTTTGTGTCACTATAAATATGAGGGTGTCTTTCTATTAACTTCTTGTTAATGTATTCCAGCACATCATAAATGTCAAAGACTCCCTTCTCAGAACCAATTTTTGCATAAAAAACAATATGCAGCAAAAGATCACCAAGTTCCTTTTTTATTCCATCCAGATCTTCATCCAGGATGGCATCTGACAATTCATACGTTTCTTCTATCGTTAAATATCTCAAACTCTCCAGGGTTTGTTTTTTATCCCACGGACACCCCATTCTAAGCTCATCCATTATCTTTAATAATGTGCTAAATGCCTTTAGATTTTCCACTTTATATGATTTTTAACAAAAGTAAGGATTATTACCTAATACAATTTTATACTTTTGCTTTACATTTTTCGTATTAATTAAATCGTGACGTTCCGCCTTGGTGGGATAAACGGTCATGAAAACCAGAAGCTGTTGAAAACCAGGAAATGCAATATAACTTTTAGCAGGAATCCATTATATAATGGATTTTTGCTAATTGCATTTTTAAGTATCATTAGCTCTCCTCTATCAGCTCAATACAAACACAAGAAAATTAATACTAACCTGGTTACTGAAGGCAGAATATTTTATGGCTTCATTATTCCTCACCATGTCGAAATGGAAATTTATAACAGCCATCTCACCTCTTTTGAATTATCAATATCCAAAGCAACTTATGGTGGCACCCGCTGGGAGTATATGTTTAATTATCCCATAGTCGGGCTGAGTTATTTTTATTCAGACCTTGGGAAATCACCATATCTGGGAGAAGCTCATGCTATCATGCCCTATATCTTATTCCCCCTGACTCAAAACAAGAAGACGAGATTATTTTTTAAAACAGGATTGGGTATAGGATATCTTACCAAAAGCTTCAACAGGATTGAAAACTATAAAAACATTGCTATTGGATCAAACATCAATGCTGCTGTTAACCTGCAATTTGAATTAAGGCATAAACTAACTGATAGATTTATTATATCCATTGGATCAGGGCTCATACATTTTTCCAATGGATCTATGAAGACACCAAATTATGGGCTGAACATCCCTAATATAAACTTTGGTGTTTCATATCGTTTATCAAAACCAAATCCCTATTACAGGAAGAAATTATTACCCAAGCTGGAACCCTATTTCTTTGATGGTAAGAAGTTTTTTGAAGTAAACTTCGCCGGCGGACTGGGCTATAAGAATATGGAAGCTGAAGTGGGTGGAAAATTTTTAGTCTGGAACATATTTGGAAATGTTCTCAGGGCGGTTTCATTCAAAAGCAAGATTGGTCTGGGATTTGACATCTCCAACGATGGCACTGATGAATATCTTTTACTGCAAAAATATGGAGAAACTATCGACAGTAGATTTCAGCTTACCAAAACCGGTATTGATTTCACCTATTATCTGATGATGTCAAGAGTTTCATTTACGGGAAATATTGGATATTATGTAAGCGGTAAATACAAGGGTGATGGTAGAATCTATGAAAAAATTGGAGTCTTGTATAGATTTACCAGGGAATTATTTGCCCATCTTACATTAAAAGCTCATTCAGGAAGAGCAGATTATATTTCATTTGGAATAGGATATAAAATAATCTTTAAATATTATTAATGCGTTCAGGATTTAACATATTGCTTATTATTCTTTTACTGATACTTTGGTCATGCAGTAAGGATAATTTGTTTGATTGCTTTAAAGGAGTCGGAAGAACAGTTAAGGATGAAAGAAACATATCTCATTTCAATGGGATACACCTTCGCAGTGATCTAAATCTGATACTTATCCAGGACAGTACAAATAAAATAATTGTTGAAGCAGGAGAGAATATGCAGGATGGAATCAAAACCAGGTTTGTAAACAACATGCTGGATATCTCAAATGAAAATAAATGCAACTGGGTCAGGGATTACGATAAGCCTATGAATGTTTATGTGCATTTCAGGAAACTTGATTCCCTATATTACAGTGGTTCAGGAGATATTAATTGTTCCAATACCTGGAAAAATGATTCCATTAAAATTATTGTTTTCGAGGGTGGAGGGAGTATAAATCTCTCAATTAATACTTACAAATCTCAATTTAATCTCAGATATGGAACTGTCGATTTAAATATATCCGGTATATCACAGGTTAACTTCATAAGTTCAAGTGGATATGGGCCGGTTAATTGTTCTGCGCTTCAAAGTGTGTTCACATATATACATAATGCAAGTACAAACAATTGTTTTGTTTATACAACATTTCACCTTGAAGCAAAGATTTCCAGTGTGGGTGACATCTATTATAAAGGTAATCCTCAAACAGTTACCGAGAATACTACAGGAAGTGGGAGATTAATCAAGCAGGATTAATTAATAAGCTTTAGCAAAAACCACCCTTTGCTTTGAAGGTTTTCCTGAATAAATACATTTACCTGCTTCCTTAATCTTATCCATAGGAATTAATCTGATGGTAGCTTTGGTTTCTTCTTTTATTTTTTCCTCCGTTTCATCATTGCCATCCCAGTGAGCATAAATAAAACCACCATCTTTTTCCATAATACTCTTGAATTCATCCCAATCATCAACTCTATGAGAATTTTGCGTTCTGAAAGCAAGTGCTTTTGTATATAAGTTATTCTGAATTTCATTGAGTAGATCAGGTACAATTGTTCCAATGGCATCAAGGCCTATAACAGATTTCACAAGAGTATCTCTTCTGGCTATTTCTACTGTGCTGTTTTCAAGGTCTCTTGGTCCAATAGCAATTCGCAATGGAACACCCTTTAATTCATATTCAGCGAATTTCCATCCAGGTTTATGGGTATCCCTGTCATCAAATTTCACACTGATACCTTTTGCTTCCAGCTCTTTTTTTATCGAATCTACCTTTTCACCAATAAGCTGAAGTTGCTCTGGGTTTTTATATATAGGAACAATAACAACCTGTATAGGGGCAAGTTTTGGAGGCAGAACAAGTCCATTATCATCAGAATGTGCCATTATAAGAGCTCCCATCAAACGGGTTGAAACACCCCATGATGTCGCCCAAACATATTCAAGCTTATTTTCTTTCGACAGGAATTTAACATCAAATGCTTTTGCGAAATTTTGTCCCAGGAAATGTGATGTTCCTGACTGAAGTGCTTTTCCATCCTGCATTAATGCTTCAATGCAATAAGTCTCCACAGCTCCGGCAAATCTTTCACTGGCTGTTTTTAATCCCTGCAATACTGGTACTCCAATCCATTCCTCAGCAAATTCAGCATATAGTTTTAATATTTTTTCTGTTTCATCGATGGCTTCCTGTTCTGTAGCGT
>CAZDWF010000215.1:0-3921 GCA_964508895.1 uncultured Bacteroidales bacterium | reverse complement strand
AATTTAATGTAATTTGTTCATTTCAATAATACGCATGAATATTTATAGTAATTAAAGAATTTAGAGTAAAATAGAGTGCTAAAGTTGTGTTTAAACATACTTTTGTCTTAACTTTAACAAAGTTTAAACAGGCTTCTATGACTAAAGGCATTTGCACCATATCAATCATTCCTGTTCGCATCTCCCCTTCTCATCAATCCGAGATGGTTACACAATTACTTTTCGGTGAACAATATACCGTTCTGGAAGAAATTAATGAATGGATAAAGATTGTCAACAAATATGATGATTACGAAGGCTGGATCCACAGAAATCAATTTATAAATTCAGATAAGGCTTATGAGGAAGCTAATCATTGTTTCAGCACTGAGATTTTTTCCTATGCTGTAACAGATTATATTGAAAAGATCATTATTCCAGCAGCAGGACTTTTACCTTTGAATTCCGAAGGACAAATTCAAATTGCTGGCAAAACATATAATTCTGATACTCAATTTTTCAATCCTGAAAAACAAAAATACAGAAAAGAAGACATTGTAAAGAATGTAAAAGTGTTTCTTGGTTCCCCATATCTTTGGGGAGGCAAAACTTACATGGGTATAGATTGTTCAGGATTGGTACAAAACTCATTCAGGATGTCAGGTATATTCCTCCCTCGTGATTCGGGTGAGCAAGCAATGATGGGAGAAACCGTTAATCTTATCCATGAGGCTGAGGCAGGAGATATTGCTTTTTTTGATAATGAAGAAGGTATGATTACACATACAGGAATTATAATTGAGAACCAGCAAATTATACATTCATCAGGATATGTTAAGATTGATTTCCTTGATCAGCAAGGGATTTTTAATAAACCTACTCAGAAGTATACCCACAAATTAAGGACAATAAAAAAAATTCTTTAATTTTCTTTGCATTTTAAAATTAATATCTAAATTTGCTGCCTGTTCTTTATACATAGCATTTCTTCAGGGCAGGGTGAAACTCCCGACCGGCGGTTACAGTCCGCTACTCTCGTCAATAAATTGCCGGGACTGATTTGGTGAAACTCCAAAACCGACAGTATAGTCTGGATGGAAGAAGAGATGGAAAAATAAGCTTTGTATATAGCTGTGTTACGGCTATTGTAAGATATTTCCATTGAAGCCCTGAAGTTATCAGGGCTTTTTTTTATGTCTTATTATTAAAACCAAAGAAATGATCAAACCAATTACATTATTAATTTCAATTCTTGTGCTTTCTTTAACAATTAATGCACAAACCAAGGTAACAGGTAAAATAATCGATAAACTCACACAAAAACCAATTGAGAATGTGAGTATCACAAATGGGTTACCCCATGATGGTACAAGTACAGATTTTAACGGTGTTTATTCATTTGAACTCGCAAAAGGTACCCATATATTAAATTTCAGCTGTGTGGGTTATTCTCCTTACTCATTAGAGATCAATGTAAAGTCGAAGAAAGAGATAGATTTAGGCAATATTGAGCTTATGCCCTTTATCATAGGATTAGATGAAGTTAGTGTGATCTCATCTATAGCGGTAAATCGTGAAACTCCTGTGGCACTTTCAACTATTACTTCAAAAGAAATAGAAAACGATCTCGGCGACAGGCCATTTCCTGAGATCATGAAAATGGTTCCAGGTGCCTATCCTACACGCACAGGTGGAGGAAGTGGTGATGCCGCTATCAACATACGCGGATTCAAACAGGAGAATGTTGCTTTATTACTTAATGGGATTCCTATTAGCTCCGTTGAGAACGGGCTGGTTTACTGGAACAATTGGGTAGGACTGGCTGATGCCACTCAACAGATCCAGGTACAAAGAGGCCTTGGTGCATCAAAAGTGGCTCTCAATTCGCTTGGAGGGACAATAAATATTATCACAAAAACCACTGAAGCAGAAAAAGGTGGAGCTATGAGGTATTCAATTACTGATTATGGAAATTCGAAATTTTCATTTAGCTATAATTCAGGAAAATTGAAAAATGGTATGGCTGTAACATTTCTTGGCTCCAGAACATGGGGACCAGGTTATGTGGATGCAACATATGTAAGGTCATGGGGTTATTTCCTGTCTGTGAGTAAAGAGTTTAACAAAAACCACAAACTAGTCTTTGTAGGACTTGGGAATCCTGAAAGGCACGGACAAAGAAACAATATGCTTAGCCAGAAAGAAGTAGACCAATACGGATTAAAATTCAATAAGGATTGGGGTAGTTATAATGGCGAAATCAATAATGCATCAGAGAATTTTTATCATAAGCCACACTTTAGCCTGAACCACTACTGGAATATTTCTAATAAGTCTTTCCTGGCAACTTCAGCTTATCTTTCTTTTGGTTACGGAGGTGGTAAATGGACAGATAGTTTCGGCACTAATAATAGCATTTTCGATTACAGAAACCCAAGCCAGCAGATTGATTGGGGAACGATTTATGATAATAATTTCAACAATACAGATTATTATACTTTGTCAAATGGAGATTCTGTGACAGGATATTCAAAAAACATACAGACTAACTTCCTGGCAAGCCATGTTTGGACAGGCTTTATATCAACCTTTGAGCATGAATTAAATGACAACTTTAAATTCATGGCTGGAATCCATTACAGGTACTTTAAGTCTAAATTGCAGCAAAAAGTCAGGGACCTGCTGGGCGGACAATTTTATATCGACAATTATGGATGGGCTGTTGAGGGTCCTGGGGGAAGAGATGAGATAAAGCATGTTGGAGATATTGTAAAAGTTGATAACGGAGCTATAATAAACTTTGCCAATGCTTTCGGACAATTTGAATATACAAACAAGATAGTTACAGCTTTTATTTCAGGAAGTTATTATTACAACTGGTATCAGAGAGAAGACAGGTATAATTATGTTAAGGACACAAAAAGTGAAACCGTTGAAAAGGCAGGATATGATGTTAAAATAGGAGCTAATTGGAATATTACTGAAAACCATAATTTCTTTCTAAATGCTGGATATTTTAACAGAGTTCCTTATTACAAATTCATCTTTGCAAAGTTTACTAATGAACCAAGCAAGGATTTAAAAAACGAAAAGATCAAATCCATAGAGATGGGATATGGATACAATAGAAATAACACATTTGCACGTATAAATGCGTATTATACTTACTGGGAAGACAAATCAATTTTAGCTAATGAATATGATAGAATTCTTGATCCTGTGATGATAAGAGGGCTTAATGCTTTGCACAAAGGAATTGAAATTGATATAAGTCAGAAAATCACCAAAAATATCAATTTGGGTGCTATAGCATCTTTTGGTAACTGGAAATGGAAAAATAATGTTTCAGCAGAAGTATATGATAAAAATAATGTCCTCGATACTATAGTAAAAATATACGCCGACGGACTTAATGTAGGAGATGCTCCTCAGACTCAACTAGGGATTTATGGTAAAATACATTTTCTCAAACAATTTGATTTCAGTGCAAAATGGGTATATTACGACAAACTTTATGCTGATTTTGATCCTGTTAAAAGAAACGATCCAAACGACAAATCCCAATCTTACCAGATGCCTGCATACAGCCTCCTTGATCTTCATTTAGGTTTTGCATTTAAGATGGGCAAATTACCTGCTTATGCCACTTTAGGGTGCTACAATGTATTAAACAAAGAATATATTGCCAGAGGCATGGACGGACAAGCACATGACATAAACAGCTTTACAGGATTCTGGGGCTTTGGAAGGACGTTTAACTTTGGGCTGGCAATAAATTTATTTTAGGGTAGAATTGGGCGAATGTCATTTGTCGAAGTTCGACTTTGGTTTAATTAAGATAAACCATTTCAGGTTTGCAATAAGCAACTGCTTGAGCTTAATTGAATAAGGTCCTTCAGTCGCTACGCTTCTTCAGGATGACAAGCAATATGGGATTTATAG
>CAZDWF010000214.1:0-3940 GCA_964508895.1 uncultured Bacteroidales bacterium | reverse complement strand
TCAAGCCGGGAGATGAATTTAAAAGCGTGGATCCCATACTGGAAGATGTTTATTTTTAGGTTCATATCATTAATATTTAATTTTTACACTGAAATGGATGGTGCAAATTTGTTTTAAACTGATCGTTATTAAAAATCTATGTGATGTAATTCCAGTTTTTGTGATGAACAAGCGTATTCCGTGATGAAATGCATTAGTCACAAAAAATTTCTTAACTTAGATTTTATTACTTGATTTGCGTTATTAGTTATAAACTCATAACCCATAAAAGGTGGCAATAAATTCCAACAGGGCAAAAAATATCATCTTCAACATCGCTTTCTGGCTACTGTTATGGCTCATTTTTGCATTTTCTCTTATACGCTCTGAATCCGGTAGTGAGGCAATCAGGATTGCAAGTCTGATTGTTTTCCCATTAATCATTCCGGTTTACATTCATGATTTTATTTTCGATTACTTTGTTATTAGAAAGCGGTATATTCTTTATTTGCTTTGCACTTCATTTGTTGTAATCTTCTTTGGTACTATCATTAGTTCATTTCAGAATTTTATCGATTCTATTGGAAGCTTTGAAACTTATGGTACTTTGCTTTTAATTATGATCTTATACACAGGTGCAAGATATTTCAGGATAGGCACACAGCAGAGGTTATTATTAAAGGAAGAAGAGGAAAAACGCATAAATGCAGAAATGGAATTAAAAGAACTGGAATCAAAACAATCACAGGCTGAACTCACCTTACTTAAATCCCAGGTTAATCCGCATTTTCTTTTTAATACATTAAACAGCATTTACTCTCTTATCCTGAATAATTCCGATAAAGCCAGCGATGCGGTAATGAAGTTATCAGACCTGATACGTTATCTGCTTGAAAGCACACCCAAGAGAAAAGTTTTATTGAAGAATGAGTATGAGTTTCTTCAAAATTATATTGAACTGGAAATTATTCGACTGGGAAGTAAAGCTAAAGTTAATTTTGCTTTCAAAGGAGATGTAAGCGGAAAAATAATCTCTCCCTTGCTGTTGACCCCATTCATTGAAAATTGCTTTAAACATGGGATTGGATTAAGTTTTAAAGAAAATCAAATAGAGATCTTCGTGGAATTAATAGATAATACCGTTGTTTTGAAAACTAAAAACTCTGTTATCCAGGAAAGGAAAAATCCTGCAGAAAAAAGACTAGGAACTGGTATAGATAATGTAAACAAACGATTGGAATTACTTTATCCTGAAAAGCATAAACTGATAGTTCATAAAGAAAAAGGAGAGTTTTTTGTAGATTTAAGCATTGAAATATAATATGCAGATAAAATGTCTTATAGTTGATGATGAAGCTCTTGCGCAGGATGTGATTGAAAAATATATTTCAAGCATACCTACCTTGAGCCTTGCAGGTAAATGTGATAATGCTGTTGAAGCTATTTCCTTCCTGCATGATAATCATGTGGATCTTCTTTTTCTGGATCTGAATATGCCTGAACTTAGCGGACTTGATATGTTGAAAACGCTTAACCACCCCCCAAAGGTTATTCTTACAACAGCGCACAGTGAATACGCTTTGGAGAGCTATGAATATGGAGTGGTGGATTACCTGTTAAAGCCAATAAAGCTGGAAAGATTTATCAAGGCAGTTAATAAAGTTGCAGGAACGTTTGAGAATAAATTAACTGCGAATGAAGCAGTTAAACCAGGTGAAAATCAGTTTATTTTTATTAAAGAAGATCAAACAAATTATCGCTTGTATTTTAATGATATTATATATATCGAAGCCTATGGCAATTATTTAAAAGTCCATACCAAAGAGAAAGTTTATATAATCAGAGATACTATGCATGATATGGAAAGCAGGCTTCCTGAAAAATTATTTATCCGTATTCATAAATCTTATATTGTATCCCTTTCAAGAATTTCTTCAATAAGCGGAAACCGTGTTTTTATTAATGAACGGGAAATCCCAATCGGTGAGATGTATAAAATGGAGTTGAAAAAGAAGATAGATTATAGATCATAGATTATAAATCATAGATTATAGACCGTAACGCACTATGGTAAGACATCTTGTGACTTGCATCTTTTTTCGTATCTTAGTAGTGAAATATTTAAATTATTAGTTAACAAAAACCGATTATCATGCGAAAGCTTTTACTATCTGCTTTTATTATTGTGTTTGCTATTAGCAGCATTGCACAATCTCAATTTGCAACTTTTACAGGTCCTTATAAGGACATAGCCCTCAAGAAAAAAGAAATCCATCCTGGATTTGTCAGTAATTACGACAATACTGTTCCCGGACAAAAATTATGGGATTTTACTGTTATTGGTGATACCTGGTATGATATACAGGCACTCAATTATGGTAATGTGATGCAACGTATGTATGCCTATCCAGATGGAACTATTGGATCCACATGGACATGCCGTGGTGAAACCGGAGTTCCAGAGAGAGGAGCAGCTTACAACTATTACGATGGTGGTAGCTGGGGAACTCACGATCCTCATGTTGGTGCTGTAGACAGGCTGGGTACCAATAATTATTGTCCCTGGGGACCCGATGGCGAACTTATTGTTATTTATAAATATGTGTCAGCAGCCGGGCCTTTAATGATTTACAGAAGACCTAATAAAGGAAGTGGTACATGGGAAGAACTTCAACTTGATGGTCCTGCTGGATTAAGCATTGTATGGCAGGCAGCGATCACAAGTGGCCCTGATAATGCATTTTTGCACATCCTGGCCTATACTTATGATGCTGTATATCAGGGTCAAGAGCATGCCTTGCTCTATTATCGTTCACCTGATGGTGGAGAAACATGGGATATAGAAGGTGAAATAATTGATGGACTGGGAGAAGATGAACTTGTCACTATCAATGCTCTGAGCTACGACTGGGCAAATCCTGTCGGAAACACAATTGCCTTTACATATGGATTTGATGCATACGGTGGCTGGGTATTTAAATCTACCGATAATGGTGATACCTGGGACAGGATAGATGTTTATGAATCCCCCTACCCTTCCTTAAGTGCTCCTGTCAGCACCCCAGTATATGGGAGTGGGACAGGAACCTCCGCATGTGCTCTTGACTCTCAAGGGAATGCTCATGTCGTCTTTCCGAGAATAAGAGGATATTTTGCTGAAGATGGAGGTCGATGGACTTATCCTTTTACAGACGGTCTGATATACTGGAAAGAAGGGATGCCAGTGCTTGATTCAACAGCTGTCAGCTCCTATACTCTTGATCACCTTATACAGGGAGGCAACCTATTGGGTTGGGTTATGGCATCAGGAACTTACGAAATTCCACAGGATCAGCCAACCTATGCAAACTCTATGGTTACTTTTCCTCAGATATCCATAGATGCCAGCGATAATATGTTTGTGGCATACCAGTCTATTGCTCCTGATTACTCTTCAGGAGATTACTTCTACCGCCATGTGATAGCAAATGCTTCATGGGATGGTGGCGATACATGGACAGGACAGGTTGACCTCAATACAGATATTACTTTTATATTCTCTGAATGTGTATTTCCAATGGTCTCCCCTGCTATTGATGATGTGTTCCATGTCGTTTTCCAGGAAGATCAATATCCGGGAACCTTCGAATGGCCAAATGAACAAGCTCAGGCAGTAAACAATAATATTTTTCATGTTGCTATACCTAAGAGCTTCTTTGTAGGTATGGAAGAGAATCAGCTTGTTCAATCCTTTGAATTGTCTGAGATTTATCCTAATCCTGCAAACGACAGAGCATTTTTCAAGCTTACACTCGAAGAAAGTTCCAATGTTCAGATCAGTGTTGTTAATACCCTTGGACAAAAAGTTATTAGTATAAACAAAGGTGTTCTTCCAGTCGGTAAGAATACTCTTGATATAAATATTGATAATTTGTCATTAGGAGTTTATAATATTGTTGTTGAAGTAGATAAACAAATTGAT
>CAZDWF010000213.1:0-3944 GCA_964508895.1 uncultured Bacteroidales bacterium | reverse complement strand
TTTTACCGCTTTTCCTTTCTTTAGCCATTTGTTAATCTCCAAGTTCTAACTGGTTTTTCACCAGATTATAATATGAACCTTTAAGTTTTATCAGCTCTTCATGAGTACCCTGTTCTGTGACCATTCCTTTTTCAATTACTATGATCTGGTCCGCATCTTTCACTGTACTTAACCTGTGAGCAATTATCATTACTGTTTTACCTTTATAAAATTCATTAAGGTTTTCCAGGATAATCTTTTCATTGTTTGCATCCAGTGCGTTGGTTGCTTCGTCAAAGAATAGGAATTCAGGATTTTTGTATACTGCCCGGGCAATGAGTATCCTTTGCTTTTGTCCCTGGCTGAGTCCAATGCCTTCCATCCCGATCTTGGTATTATAACTCAAAGGCAATGATTCAATATATTCCTGTATGTTGGCAACTCTTACAGCATTGAACAGCTTATCATTATCAATGATCTCTTCACCCACCGCAATGTTGTTGGCAATGGTATCGGAGAAAACAAATCCATCCTGCATAACCGCACCACAATGCTGCCGCCAGGTGCGATGGCTCATAGTTGTTAAATTGGTGTCCCCGATCCTGATCTCCCCTTTAACCGGTGGATAAAATCCTAATATCAATTTTACAAGTGTCGTTTTACCACTTCCGCTTGGGCCAACTACAGCTGTCACTTTATTTTCGGGGATTTCTATTTTAATATCCTGCAATACATAATCAGAATGCGGGCCATCGTACTGAAAGGACAGATTCTTTGTGCTGATACTTCTCTTGCTTGGAACAGCAGTGATCTTCGGATCTTCAGGGTTTTCTTCATCTTCTCTCTGGTGTACTTCACCCAGGCGTTCAAGGGATATCTTGGCATCCTGTGTGGAACGGAAGAAAGAGAGCATCTGTTCAATAGGACTATTTAGCTGCCCTATGATAAACTGCACCGCCATCATCATACCCAGTGTGAGTTCACCTTTTACCACTCCTTCAGCAGCTAAAAATACGATCAGGATGTTTTTAGTCTGGTTGAATATCACAGCACCAGCCTGCTGATACTGATTTATGGATAATCCTCTTATATTGATTCTGAAAAGCTTAGCCTGTATCTTTTCCCATTCCCAGCGTTTTTGTTTTTCGCAGTTGTTAAGTTTTATCTCCTGCATTCCTGAAATAAGCTGGATAAGGTTGCTCTGGTTATCAGCCTGTTGTGCGAAACGTTTGAAATCAACCTCACGGCGTTTCTTCATGAATGCAAGTACCCATAGAGCATACAATCCGCTACCTACAAGAAATACCAGGAATATCTTCAGGCTGTATATCGCCAACACAATTCCAAAAACCACCAGGCTGAAAAAGGAAAACAATATATTAAGAGAAGAGACCGTAAGGAAGTTCTCTATCCTTTTGTGATCATCAATGCGCTGAAGCAGATCACCTACAAACTTGGTGTCGAAAAAGCGCAATGGTAGTTTCATCAATTTGATCAGGAAATCCGATATCAGTGAAATATTTATACGGGTACTGATATGCAATAATATCCACCCACGAATAAACTCCATGGAGGTCTGGCTGACCATTAACACCAGCTGGGCGATAAGTATGAGTGTGATAAAAGAAAGGTCTTCGTTGGAAATACCAATGTCAACAATGGCTTGTGTAAGGAAAGGGAAGATAAGCTGTATCACACTTCCCAGCAGCATACCCAGAACAAGTTGTATAACATATTTCCGGTGGGGCCTGATATATGAAAGCAGATACTTCAGGCTTTTTTTGTTAAGCTCGTCACCTTCCTGTTTGTAAAAATCAGGGCCGGGCTCAAGTAAAAGGCAAACACCCTGTAGCACTCCATCTACTTTTGTGGACGCCCATCCTTTGAGGAATTCTTCTTTAGAATATTTGATAAGTCCGTGAGCAGGGTCTGCCACAAAAACCGTATCCTTTTTTATCTTATATACGACTATAAAGTGTTTCTGTCTCCAATGCACTATGCATGGCACTGGAGCTTCTTTGGTAAGTTGCTCAAAACTGATCCTTACCCCCATGGTACGAAACCCAATAGATTCGGCTGCATCAGAAGTGCCGAGAAGAGAAACCCCTTCGCGGGTAATATAACTTCTTTCCCTGAGGGTTTGTATGGAATATGAACGGCCGTAATGCTTAGCGATCATCCGCAAACAGGCCGGACCGCAGTCCATGGCGTCGAGTTGTTTATAGAATGGAAAACGGGCCATAGGTTTAAATTCAAATCAAAGATATTAAATTATAAATCACAAATGCCAAATTACAAATTCCAAGCAAAAGTCAAGTATGAAATCTTAAAACTCAAATAATAAATTCCAAGCAAATTCCAAATCACAATAATTAAATTACAAGCATGCAGAAGTTAGCATTTTGCACCTTTGGAATTTTAGATTTGATTTTTGGAATTTGCTTGGAATTTGTAATTTATAATTTGGTATTTATAAATGTAATTTGTGTTTTCTTTAGCAATCATATTTATTACGTGCAAGCTTTGATTTGTAGTATCTGAACAAAAAATCATAAAGTATCATCTCATTAAATCTCTGCTCGGTGGTGAACAGGCGGTTCATCGACATGTGGATTAGGCTGGTGATGATGTTTTCTATTGGTTGTTCTAATAATTTTAATTGAGAAACGAACTCGATTTTCTCAATATCATTTTTGATTTTTTTCGACCTGATATCAAGAAGTCTTTTGATTTCCTGATAGCCATTTTCCGGTTCTTCAATTGTGTTTTTAATATCTTCTTTATATTCCCTGTATCTCTTCGAAATCATTTTTGCCTGATCCGGCCCTTTGTTAAACTCTTTTCCGAATAAACTGTTTAATTCTCCCAGGAAGTTTTTTTTCCTGTCAATATCCAAATTAAAGTCATTTAATAATTGATCAATGCTTTTAATGCCTGCCAGCCATCTGTAATGACCAGATCGTGAGGATTTTGTTCTTAATAGTTGTACGGTAAAATCACTGTCCTGGAAAAATATATTTTCTGCATTGGAAATAGTTATTCTGCCATACCTTTCAATTTCCCGCTGATATGTTCCAATAACTATATTATAAAGGAATCCAGTTTTCGAATACTTGCTCAGATGTTTATTTATTATTTCAACCACATAATCAATGGGAAAATGATCTTTGATCTTCAATCTTAAGCGAAGATGATAATTTGGATTGTTATATCTTATAAAAAACCATTTTGAGATTACCTTTTCTTTAATAAGGGTCTTCGTCGCTTTGAATATTTCATTTTTGATCAAATTATCAGATATGAGCGGACTAGTATATAGTTCAAAATATATCCACTTATCTCCAGGAACAAATACTCGCTTAGTTGTTATATTTCCAAACATTATACAATTTTCTTAAATGGTGCTATAATTTCATGCATATGGATCCCATCTTTACTCCTTACCAATTCTGATTTGTCAAATAAAAATTCAGTAATTGAAAATTCTTTCCTTTTTCTAATGATTGAAATAAAAAGTCTTATCGATTCTTCATTTCTGAGATTAATTAATAATTCGTTATCAAAATCAGAAATTAAAATTTTAGATGGGATATTAAATTTCTGTCTCCATTTTAAAGTTCTTTCTTGTAAATCTTTACTCTCTGAAATTTCAATGATCTCTTTCAGATCCATACTGGAAAAATTCCACTTTGCCGGGGATAATATTATATTCTTATATATAACTCTTGGCAGGAATGTGAATATTGATTCAAGTACACCCCAGCTAAAAGAGAGGGATTCACCCATATAATAGGTTTGTAATTCTGAAAGAAATCTGTAAATGCCTAATTGTGAATTAAAATAATTATGTGCTGTGGAATTGCATGGAATCACTTCGGAATCAAATTTTGAAGATCTTAATATTATCTTATTATTACGTGCAAGCTTTGATTTGTAGTATCTGAACAAAAAATCATAAAGTATCA
>CAZDWF010000212.1:0-4075 GCA_964508895.1 uncultured Bacteroidales bacterium | reverse complement strand
TTCACGAATGTGCTTGGTGAGTGCCCTGGTATCAATACCATAGATTCCTGGGATATTATTGTTTTTCAGCCACATATCCAGACTTTGATCTGCGTTCCAGTGGTTATATTTAAAAGAATAATCAGAAATTATGAGTGCTGTTATCTGAACCTTTTCTGATTCAAAGAACTTATGCATCTGATTTTCCAGGATCTTAGCGGGAACGCCATAATTACCGACGAGAGGATATGTGAGAGTGAGAATCTGACCACAATAGGATGGATCTGTAAGGCTTTCAGGATATCCTGTCATGGAAGTATTGAATACTACTTCACCTGCAGCAGATTTTGTTGATCCAAATGAATATCCTGTAAAAACTGTTCCATCCTCCAAAATCAGCTTTGCATCAGGGATGTTTTGCATATTGTATATAACTTAAATGAGAACTTATCGGTAAAATTAGATATTTAATTTGAAGGGAAACAACTGATCTGAGTGAATGTTATTTAGAAGTAATTAACAATACTGCTTGATTTCACAATTGTTTTGCTCTGTTATTACATTTCTACTTTAACTGCATAAACGCAAATATTTCCATTAGCAAAGCTATACCACCATGAATAAATACTCCGCCCCAGATATTTCTTGTATACAGGGCAAGGATTCCGATTATGTATCCACCAAAAACAGAGCTAATGGTTTCTCCTATTGGTTTGCCAAAATGCAGTATTGCGTATGTAGCTACCATTGGCAATATAGCATCTTTACCAAGTAAACGTGTAAAGCCAATGATAAGGAATCCCCTGAAGAATAATTCCGTATGCAGGAAATTAGTGATATAAAAGAACTCAAAAATTATTTTACTCAGGTATTCTGGAATGTGATAAAATGATGAGAATGCTTCACCTCCAGCTCTTTTATATACAGGGTAGTAATCGATAAACTCAGGAATAAATGAAGCGATATAGACAAGCGGGACCATTGCGAATAGCAATATCCAGTAAGCTTTCCAGTCAACACCTTTAAGCCTGAGCCCGTATAATCCTTCTCCTGTTTTTCTGTCGAAAATAAATTTGAGAATTAACAAAGGAACAAGTATAGTGAATAATGAGATGAAGTTGTATGCTAGTTTATAATAAAACCAGTAAACTTCAGGAGGGAAGAATCCTCTCATCAGTTCAGCATAATTAATATATCCTCTGTCGATACCAAGTATCAAAAATCCGAGAAGACTTTTAATCCAGAATTCTCTACTTAGTTTTAGTTTTCCTCTCCTGAAAATGATTATTATCAGCAGTATTCCATAATACCCTAACAGATGATAACCCATAAACATGAAGTTGCGAATGAGTTTGCCACGGAAATGGTCTATATAAGTATCCTCAAAGTCGAGACTGTAATTAAAAATAATTAGTGCCGATATGAATAATATACAGGCAGTATATAATTTCCAGTCGAAATATGTCTTGTGAAAATCCTTAAAAAACTCCCAGAATTTCTTCATTTATTAATTATGAATAATAGACCGGATAAATATATAAAAATAAAGAGACAGGGATTACATGTTTTTTGACAGGATTAACAGGATTTATAGGATTTGAGATTTGAGTTTGGGACAGGATTAACAGGATTAGCAGGATAAACAGGATATATAGGATTTGAGATGTGCGGTTCAGGACATGATTTACAGGTGAAAAATATATTATAAACAAGCAAATAATGTAAGTTTGTTGGGTGTATTTAGCTAATAAATAAAAAAAAGAGGCATTCCAAATAGGATGCCTCTTTCTTTATAAATTCATCTTTTATTCAATAATAAGTTTTTTGGTAAGTGTTTCATCACCAGTTGTGAAAGTGAAGAAATAGATACCTGAACCGTATTCATTTGCATCAATACTTATAGTGTGATTTCCTGAATTATAATATCCAAAGTCAATAGTCTGAACTGTTTGTCCAAGGATATTTCTAACATCAACTTTCAATTCTGATCCTTGTTTCAGTGTAATATTTACTGAAGCATTATCCTGAACCGGATTTGGATAGATATTTGAGATAGTCAGATTATCAATGTCAGGAAGTTCGTTAGTAGAGACATGTATAAAATCTGCATCTGTTATCCTGAATTCATCAACATATTTGAATTGAACAGGATCGATATTATTTGCAGGGTTCATCACCTGGCAAACAAATGGAATCTCATATTCACCACCATGATCAAATACATAATATGATGCTGTGGCCATCCATGATTGCCACATCAGTCCTGTCCACTGAGTTACATCAAAAAGATCTGAATATGCCTTTGCTCCAACATCATATCCTCTACAGAAGATGTCAGGTGAAATATTATCATCGCTAACATCCCAGTAGGTATTCTGATATGAGAAGAACATTTTTGTTCCATCGGGTGTTGTTGAGATATAAGGACGAGTATCTTCGCTGAGATCACTACCGGTACTTCCCGGGAACACTCCACGGAAAGTCTGAGGTAGAGAAATAGTATCAGCATACCAGGTAGTGAGGTCACCACCGTAAGAAGCCGCATGTATCATAGCGATCATGCCACCGGTTCCTGGAAAGCCTTCTATTGAAGTGTAAATACTGTATTCGCCACTTCCTAGTCCTACGACAAACATAATATGAGGATCTCCCATTGCATCAACTGCAATATCACAATCGAAAGCAGTTGTAAAAAGTAATTCGTCTCTTGGAGGAACCGGAGGGGTGAAAAGCAACTCCAATAACTCATCAGTAAGGTAGTTCAGAACTGCAGGTAAGCCACCAGGTCCACCAAGCTGCACATGATAAGGCCCGTCCCAGTTCACTCCTGCATCAGTAGTTTTGAAAATGATAGGATAATAGGTTCCTTCAGCGAGGTCTGCGCTTCCATTATTTGAAAGTATGCACATATAGCCTGTTTGTCCATCAGGACCAAAAGCAACTTTAGAATTTGAGATCCGCGCACCGTCAAGAATAGTGAAATCCATTAAATCTTGTTGATAATCCATAAGTAGTAAGCCATCGTCATAGTAACCGGAAGTTATTACCAATTGTCCGGTATATTCATCAAATAGTCCATCAACAAGAACAGGTTCATAGCAAAATGCCTTTCCACCGTTTGTAATATGGTATGCATCAGGAACACTTTGCAAGATGCCACCACCGGGTGAAGTATGTCCCAGCATGGTTGGATTTGTTGGGTTAACAGCAGTCAGCATATTTGTTCCCCATCCATAACCACCCCATGATGCACCATTACTTGCATCAAGTGTTGGAGCGAAATAGGTCATGACAGCGGCAGCCGGATCAATATTCCCAGGAGGATTGTAAATAACAACCTGAGGATATCTGGCATTATCGCCTGCAGCCGGATCCCAGACCTGCTGATCAACTTCCCATGTATTTCCATTATCAACAGATAGGTCATAAGCAAGAAATCCTGTACCCGGAGGGTTCAACATTCGGTGCAGGAATACAACACTGTTTATATCATCATCAGCCCACATGAAAGTACGGCCTCCTGACGATAATCCCCATGCATTCCCAGCTTGTCCAATGTCCCTAATTTCAATAGCTTTTGCGGAAGTGCCAGCTTTGTAATTAGGCATAAGATAGTTGTAATTTGTGTTACCGGAAGTCTCAGAGGGTTGGTCTGCAATCACTCTTGTGTGCTTGTCTTCCCCTACTTTTGACTTAAACTGATAACTTAACTGTGCAACTGAATAAAGAGAAAAGCACAGTACAATTGAAATAAGTAAAAGCTTTTTCATAGCTAAAAGTTTAATTAATATTAATATGAAATTATAAAATATTTAAGGCTTAATACAAAAATAAATTTTTGATAAAGTTGTATTTTCACAGGTAAGCTTAGATCATTTATTAAGTAAATATACAATTATTTTTTCTTGATCTTAAATCTTTTAATAAAGAATATTTCTTTTCATCCAAGTTTAAATATGCATTTCATAGGTTTCCATTTCTCCTGAGCATCTGAATTAACAGAAGTATCCTGAAATTTTCCCATCATAGTTTCCCATTCTTTTTGTCTGGGAAGTTCAGATAATAGTGTCATTTTTTCATCCCAGATAAAATCTTC
>CAZDWF010000211.1:0-4119 GCA_964508895.1 uncultured Bacteroidales bacterium | reverse complement strand
GGGGCAAGAATTCAGGGCTATAAGATTTTCAAAAAAGGAATACCCAATACTATACGGATCTATAACCAATACCCAATTGATTAATTTATTCAGAAACGCTGTTCAAAATAACGATACATTATGAAGAAAATATTTATACTCATATTGTTGATTTTTTCATTTGCATTTACCCAGGCACAAAGAAGATACTCTATTTTTCATGTTCCCAATTCTTCAACATTATTTGGCATTACCTTACCAGCAAACTCTATTGTTTGTGATGAAAACTCAGGAACCATTTATGGATTGACAGCAAAATATATATCAACTAAGGATCTGGACGATGTAATAACTGATGGCAATTATATTACCTATTCAAACTCGACAGGGATTGATTATGATAGTATAACGACTATAAGAAAACAACAGAAACTCCTTGCCAACGCTCCGAGTTATTGGTACGATATGGTAGATGATTATATTCAAATTACAGCAAGTTCTTCCATTCAAAACCTGTTTGCTGCAGGTGGCAGTGTTATTTTGAGGACTTATATTGAATCCGATGGAGAAACTTCTCAAGGTAGATTTTATACTATTGGCGGTAATGCAACATATTTTGAGACAAAGGCCGAGAGTGGTGGATTTGTCAAACTAAAATATTTGCATGAATTTAGCGGTACAGACGGGATATGGGAGACGACAACTGCATCCGTACCAATCAATCAATGGATATGTATTGTGCTTAGTTATGATGGTTCAAATGTGGCTAATGATCCTATAATTTATCTTAACGGCAATTCGCTTGCATTAACAGAAACTTCTACTCCAATAGGAACGATAACCCCCACTAATACAGATTGGTATATTGGTAATTCCTCTATTGGCAGCAGAACATTTGACGGGCAATTCAATGCGTTTTCATTGTATGACATAACATTAACAGAAGCACAAGTCAAAACCCTATCACAAGGAGGGGATTTAGGATATGGTAATGAGGGAGTTCTCGACCTTAACGGAGCAGGCGTTTCAGATGCAACCTGGTACGATCAATCAGGTAACGGCAACGATGGAACAGTATTGGGTGCGGTTGCTTATAATCAAAATTCACATACTGTATTCGATACTGTTACTGCTTTAGGAGTAATGTATTTAGATGGTAATGCATATTTATATGAACCAGTTTTTTTAGGTAAAGCAGGTAATACATCCGCTAAAGAAACCTATACTGCCAGCAATGGGGTTACGGGATATACCCAAATTAGTACAGCCGATGAGTATGAGATTAAGGGTTATTCTGGAGGTGTTGTCCTGGACATAGGGGCTTCAATAGATGAATTTTCAACTGATGAAACACTTGCAGGAAATTCAGATGATGCTTTACCTACCGAGAAAGCTGTAAAAACTTACGTTGACAATGCTACAACGGCTAAAGCCAGGGCGGTTATATATTTCCAGGATAAAGGAGTTGGATTGACAGTGACAGCATCAGGAACCTGGTATCAGGTTACCAATGCTACGAATGATATTTTTTCAACACAAAACCTAAATGATATTTCTGTCTCTGGAGATACAATCTATTTTTCCAGATCATCCAGGTATTATAATATTGATGTTGACCTGGGGATGAAAGGAAATGGTAATGAAAACTGGGGGGCCACCCTTAACCGCTCCGGATCTGAAAGAAGTCCTATCGCAGTGAATTACTCCAGGGATACTCAGATTTTTCCTATTCCTTTTTCCTGGACAGATGAGATCTCAAACGAGGATTGGATTACACTGGAAGTAAAAAACTCTGATGACACCGATGATGCGACCTTTAACTGGTGCACTATAACTATAACAGAACTGTAACCTATGGAACAACTCTATAATACCTTAACGGCTGGAGTGGGCACACTGGCAACTATTGTAATGATAGCCTATAAGAACCTTAATGAATATTTAGGTATTGGAATAGCAGCTGTTACTTTGATTTATCTGTTTTGTCAGATCCGAAATAAGCTTATCGATTATAAAATCAAAAAATTTGAGTTGAACTACCAAAAACGCAGGAAAAATGAATCAAAAAAGTAAAAACCTTTACATCCTTTCCCTGGTCATAATTGCTATTTGCGTCATCGCATTTTTACCGTTGTATTTCTGGGCTCCTCCTGAAATGAATAAAATGGTTATTGCAACCGGAATAGGAGTGATCCTTGGCTGGGGAACAGCCATAGTAACATTTTATTTTGGATCCTCCGAAGGATCCAGGGATAAGGATGAAAAAAACCGTAAATCATGAGTGGAATTGTACAAACAAAAAACCCCAGGACCGGAAAGTATGTCAAAATTGACACTAAAAAGGGTAGGATCATTGGATCTAAAAAAACATCCGGACCATACAAAGGAATTCCTATAAAACGGAAATCTAAAAAATGATAGCAAAAACATTCCAGGAAACCTGGTTCCGGAAGAGATATTGATAGCAAATATTCTCCTGCAGGAGCGGATCAGGATCCATGGCCATACAAATACTGATAGCAAAATGGATTTATTACTTCCAAGATTCTCATCACAAAAAAATGACACCCTCGGTCTTTTATATATCGATGGTGATTTTGTCTGTTTTACCCTGGAGGATGAACACCGTACTAAAAAGATCTATGGAGAGACCCGAATCCCTGAAGGAGAATATCAGGTGAAGCTTCGCACTTATGGTGGATTTCATGAGAGATACAAAAAGAAATTTCCGGAAATGCACAAAGGAATGCTGCATCTTCAAAATGTTCCAGGCTTCCAGCATGTATTGATCCATGTTGGGAATAACGATGATGATACAGCCGGTTGCATACTTGTAGGAAACTCTGCTGAGCAAAATATTACTAAGAATGGCTTTATTGGATCCAGTGTTGATGCGTACAAGAGAATTTATCCTCCAATAGCTCAGGCACTAGAAAGGGGAGAGGAAGTAAGAATTAAAATCCGTAATATGTCATGAAAACCTTGTTATATCTTATTTTCCTTGCAATATTCCTGACCGGATGTACGGTAAAGAAAAAGATCGCAGAGAAATCGACTTATGAGATCTCTTCAGATACCAATACCTATGTTTCCCACGTAGAAAAGGAATATTACCGGGACACGGTGATCATCCTGGCGGCTGATACTTCCAGTATTAAAGCATTGATAGAATGCGATAGTCTGGGTAATGCATACATCAAAAGGATAGAAGAGCTTCAAACAACCAACAGTAACCTTCGGCCTCAGATCCAGATCCAGGATAATTTCATTTACCTGGATTGTATCATCGACAGTACAGCCATTTATTTAAAGATCCGTGAACGGTATGAGAAGGACAGCATTTCAAATAATACCTGGGTAGAGGAAAAGCAGACTTATACAAAAGAAAAGACCGTGACCAGGGTAAGTTATTGGCAATGGATCATAATAGGAGTTGTTATTTTAATTGTGATTATTATAATTCGATTCGCCTGGAAGTTCTTTTCTTGATGTTTTTGCTATCACTTTTAATATAAGTTGGCATATTATGACAACCTTTTCTTAGTTTTGGCACAATTTTGTTGTATATTTAGACTAAATATAATATAATTGCAACCAAATTCGTTCCTTAATTGTCTATATATTACATGAAAACAGCTATTATGACAACAATTCGAAACTTTGGTTGTTAAATTAGCGTATCACAAACAGTTAACGAAAAGAGGACTAAAAATGGAAGCAGGAGTTCTTTCTATTCCCAAAGGTTATAATTTATTTGATATCTTAAGTGGGTCTCACGGAAGTGAGGAACCGAAAAAAATAGATATTGCAAAAAATATTTTCAATAAGCTAGACATTCAATTTTTAAAAATTTTAAAAGGTCAAAAAGAATTAATGCCAGAGCTAATTGATGCAATAAAAACCACAAAAGTTTCAGAGGAAGATTGTACTTATTTGCTTACTGAAAATAATAAGCTGCTTCAGCTTATAGATAGCACTTCAATCATCATTACTCCATTTGTAATTGAGGACGAAGTGGCTAAAGGATTGCTAGATGAGCTAGCAGAAATTTACAAAATTAGCATCGAATTGAAGAATTTGCTGAACCTTTATTGCTCAATCTATGAAGCAGACAGAGAAATCGCAGAAGGAAACACTTGC
>CAZDWF010000210.1:0-4121 GCA_964508895.1 uncultured Bacteroidales bacterium | reverse complement strand
ACACTGTTGCTATATTCAGCTCCGAATCCTCCTGTATACACATCTGCACTTCTGATGATGTCAGTTTCAAAAACCGAGAATAACCCAATTGAATGAAACGGGTTATAGATGATCATCCCATCAAGTAACACCTTGTTTTGAACAGGAGATCCACCACGTATGTATAACTGTCCACCCTGGTCTCCGGTAAAGACCACACCAGGCAATATCTGCAAATACTGAGCAAGGTCAGGTTGCCCCCCAATACTTGGAAGTTTATTTATTTGTTTGGGAGTAATATTAATAACAGAGGTTCTTGTTTCGGTTCGTGCTTCCTGACGTGCGGCAGATATATTAACTGCCTGCAGGGTTACAGATTTCCTGGTAAGATATAAATCCTGACTTCTAATCTTATTTGCCTCAATTACCACTGGTATCTGTAAAGTATCAAACCCAAGGTAAGTAACCATTAGCTGATAGTTTCCTGGAGGTATCTTAGAGATTGTATAAAATCCATTCACATCAGTGGCTGCACCATATGTTGTTTTTGCAAGATAAACATTTGTAAAAATTACAGGTTCTCCAGTCTCCTTATTATAAACAAACCCCCTCAATGATCCAGTTTGAGCAAAAAGTATAGTTGAAGAAAGTGTAAGCAGGGTGATAAATATTAACAGCTTCAGCCTTTTATTAATTATATTATTCATCAAAAATGTAGTTTATATTTTTCAGGCAGCACAAAAATATGTATTTATTTTAATTACTAATGCCAATTTCCGTGTGAATCGCAAAATTTATGATAATAAAGAAATCTTCCCCAGGAAAGACTGTCGATAGTTACTTCTTTCAGTTTCTTTGCAAAGAATGTGTAGTAATATCTGCTTGAAAATATTCCTACACCATTCTCAATATTAGTATAATCAGGAACACTTTGATATGCATCAGGTCGGTTGATCAGGTTTATAAATACAAACAAGTCTTCATTGGCAATATATAACATAAGATCAACCCCTATTGCCTGTCGTTTCACGTTCGGATCAACTGTGATCTGGCTTGCCAGGTATTTATAAAAATCATCACCAAATTGTATGTCATTGGTATCATCATCCTTGATAAACCAAAGATCCTTGCTATAATCAGGAATCCAATCAACATATTTCTCAAATACCTTTTCTCCTTTCATTTCTTTATAAAGGAATCTTATAGTTCTCTTAGGATAATCTGAAGGGTTCAGGGAGCGGGGATAATCGATTTTCTCCGGTACAAACATTGGCCTTGTGTAATATCGGTTTTGAAGAAAAGTATATGATATTGTCTGGTTTCCAAGCATCTTTGTTTTAGCGTGAGCAATCCATCCCCTTTTTAGATTTTCAACTTCAAGATAATATTCAGTATTCCCTTTCAGTTGTATAACAGACCTGTAAACAAAATAATCTTTGGAAGTAAATATACCTTCTTCTTTGTGAAACCTGAAAGTTGGAGTAAACTCAATGACATCTCCTACAGTGCTATCGCCATCAAGCTTTTGAATTGTTACCTTTAATTCATCAATACCATAACTTATTGAATCAGGATTTTGAACCACCTGATATGGATCATTGGCTACAAATGCCCTGTTTATCCTGATATATTGCACACTGTCTTTAAGATTCAATAAGGCATACACAACTGGAGTATCTTTCCATTCTGTTAACTTTATATCCTTTTCACAGGAAGAAAGAAGAAGTATAAATCCTATTAAAGGAAGAAATAATGAACATCTGCATTTTGAGTATAAGAAATTCATTTCCAAATTTTTCAGGAAAGTTACTACTTACACATTTATAATCCAAAATCTATTAAGTAAACGGTACCGGAAAATAAGTTTTCGGCAATTAATTTCCTACAATAAGAGAAGATTGAAATTTTGCTATCAAAGGATTCGAAGGATCGCAATTCACAAGTAATAAATAGCAACCATATGGTGACAATCTCCAATCAATATAAATTGCTCCTTCATCGTACAGATATATTTTCCTGAAATGCTTTGATGGTGGTATATTCATTGAAGCACACGCACGTACTGCCCTGATTACAGCCTGATGGACACTTAGTTCTTCCAAATCAAAATCAATAACGAATTCACTTGCATAACACTTCAGATGGCTTGAAAGAAAAGCATCAACAAACTCCTCGAGAGCTGAATGTGTAAATTCATTATAGTGAATCAAATACTTCATTTCTCTCTTATTTTTCTAAGTTTCTCAAATAATCCTACTTCATCCTCAGTAAGGTTTTGAGGCAGAATAATATTTAGTTTTACAAGCAGGTCGCCAAATTCATCTGGCTTATTATAATGAGGCATTCCTTTTCCTTTCAACCTCAGCACCTTTCCATTCTGCGAACCTTTTGGCAGATTAACATTTAATTCTCCACCAAGTGTTTTAACAGATTGCTTCCCTCCTAAAACTGCTTTATATAAATCAACATCCACAGTTGAGTATAAATCATCGTTTTTTCTTTTGAACAAAGTATCCGGTTTTATTTCGACCTTAATATATAAGTGCCCGCTCTTTGCTCCTCCACTTCCTTTACCACCCTTATTTTTTAATCTTAACAACTGTCCATCCTTAATGCCAGGTTTAATATTAACCTTTAATTTCTCGCCATCAAGTTGAATAATAGTTGAAGTTCCATTAAATGCCTGCTGTATGTCGATCTCCAGTTTAGCCTGATAGTCTTCACCCGGGATTGACCATTCACGTTTCTGCGACCTCCCTGATTTATAAGCACCACCGAAATAGGATTCAAAGAAATCTGAAAACCCTCCACTTCCTCCAAAAAGGTCTTCGTAGTCAGATGATGAATAATACTGCTTTTGACCTTGTCCGTGATAACCACCTTGTCCTGAATAAGCCCCTGCATGCTCATACTGTTTCCAGTTGGCACCCATCTCATCATACTTCTTCCTGTTCTCTTCATTACCTACTACCTGATAGGCTTCTGAAATCTCTTTAAATTTTTCTTCCGAAGCCTTATCTCCCTTGTTTTTATCAGGATGATATTGCTTGGCAAGCTTACGGTAAGCTTTCTTTATTTCATCTTGGTTGGTATCCTTATTTACACCTAAAACCTTATAATAATCTTTATAATCCATAAAATCCCGTTGATCCTACTTTTTATGTGTCAGGAGAATTATTATTATAACTTAATATCTCGATACTTTAATACTGGATATAGCTGTATTGATATCAATGAAGATCTTCTTCTCGCTATTTTCATAATCTTTCGACAGATAATATCCATCAGAGGTTTTATTGAATCCTTTAAACTTTTTACTGGTTAAAAACGAGTCAGTAATCAGTTTGCAGCCAATCTCTTCAGGAATTCTGAGGGTTAAAGATGAAGCACCGGCATCTATACTAACGTATGCATCATCTAATATGCTTCCAAATTTAATATCAATTGATGTTGCTCCTCCATTCACTTCAATGCTTTCTACTTTAAAAGTGCTTAGATCCAATTCAAGTCTGGCTGCTCCGGCATTAACTTCAAGCTTCCAAATAGGAATTGGATTTAACCACACCTCAGTATTATTCCTTATTCTTCCTGCCCTGATAAATTTATCTTCAAAATCCAGCACGATCTTCCTTGTGCTATCTGTTGATATAGACTTCATTTCATAAGGCCCTATATTTCCTTCATGCTTAAAGTGAATAAGGTCATCACAACTACCCTTAACATCAAATGTACCAGCTGCAGCGTTAATTTCAAGTTTTGCAATTTTTATACTTTCATCAAAAGGCTCTGAAAAATCCTGATCAGTCCACTTGTCAGAATACTCATAATAATCATCATCTTCTCCCCACCTCCAGTAGGAAAAAGATTCCCATCTGCTATGATTATTTGAAATGATAAAAAAAGCTACAGTGATGGTTATTACTGAGAGTAATATTTTAACTCCTGATTTTATCGGAATAATTGAAATTCCCCATAGGATCAATAAAAGAGGCCAAATATGAAAAATATCTCTCCAGGAAAAATATAATACACCTGTGTTTTTTCAGGATGAATAAAGCTCCGAGAAAAATAAGAATCATTCCCCAGAAAATGTTTTTATACTTCATGAAATTTTATTTTTGGTTCAATAGCTGAATTCTAGA
>CAZDWF010000209.1:0-4139 GCA_964508895.1 uncultured Bacteroidales bacterium | reverse complement strand
AGTAAGATTGCCAGCAATATTGTAAAATTCAGGTGGCTAATAATAATATTTGTTATTGCCACAACTGCTTTCTTATCTTATCAGATTAAATACCTGGAAATCAACTCCGATGTTATAGAATCACTTCCGGATGATGACCCCGATGCTGCATTATTCAAACAAATAGCGAAGCAATTTGGTAGTAATAATATGGGTATGGTTATCCTGGAAACGGATGATATTTTCAGGACAGAAGTTCTTGAGCATGTTCAACAAATTACTGACTCAATTAAGTCAATCGATGGTATTTATTCCGTGACAAGTCTGACGAGCATTATTGATATTAAAGGGGGTGAATATGGCATCGAGGTTGGAAAATTAATAGATGATTGGTTCTTACCTGAAACAAAAGAGGAGCTTGCAGCATTACGTGAAAGGGTCTATTCAAAGGACATGTACCGTGGAACTATTGTTTCAGAAGATGGAACAGCCACAGTAGTGATCTTTACCCTTGCTGAAGATGCGGATGTTAAGGTTGTTGCGAAAAGAGTGATCTCATTAACTGAGTCTATTGGTATTCCTGAGAATATTTATTACGCAGGATCTCCAATGATGGTAACTTCTATTGCAGATCTGATTTCGGCGGACCTTTTCAATCTTCTACCAATAGCATTTTTACTGATAGCATTGATATTATTCCTCAGCTTTCGGACAATTCGTGGAGTAGTGCTTCCATTATTAACTTCAGGAATTGCAATCTTATGGACAATTGGCATACTTGCACTCACTGGATTTAAAATGTCAATGGTCTCAAATAATATCCCGATAATACTTCTTGCAGTAGGCAGTGCATATACGATACATGTCCTGAATAGAATAAATATGGAAAGAGATAAAAACAGAAAAAAAGCTGTAATTAAAGCTCTTACATATATTCTTATTCCGGTGCTACTCGCAGCCCTGACAACAGTGATTGGATTTATATCTTTTATTTTTGGATCTTATCTGACAATGATCCGGGACTTCGGCATATTTACGGCTATGGGAACTGCATTTGCATGCTTCCTTTCATTGTTTTTTGCTCCTGCAATAATCTCTGCACTCTGGATGAGAAAAAAGATAGCAGATAAACCAATAGAAAGGACTAAAAAATCTATTATTACAATTTGGTTCCTTACTCCACTTAAAAACCTTCTTTTCATTCATCCTAAAAGAATACTGTTTACCTGGGGTATATTGATCATTATAAGTATTGGCGGAATTATTATGATTGAAAGAAGTGTAGATATACAGGATTATTTCAAAAAAGGCAATCCTACCAGAATTGCAGAAAATATCATGATCAATAAATTTGGGGGATCTAAACCTATATTTGTTGTTTTTAAAGGAGATATGCAAAATCCTAAGGTCCTTCAAACCATGTTGCAGACCGAGGAATATATGAAGCAAAGTCCTGATATATCATCCACTCAATCAATAGCTGATCTCATTGTTGACCTCAGCGAAGCATTGGGAGAAGGCAGAGAGATACCTGATGATCAGAATAAGATTGAGCAGTTGTGGTTCTTGCTGGACGGGCAGGAAATGCTGTCCCGTTTTGCTACTGAAGATTTAACCGAAGGAATAATTCTAAGCAAATTTACCTCACCAGATAATAAATCAAAAAAAGAATTTGCCAGGTATATGAGAGAATTCATTGAAAAGAATTCTTCAGAAGACTGCCAGATAGAGATTACCGGAATGCCATTTGTTGATGTAACCATGGATAAAAGCTTACTTAACAGCCAAATGGGAAGTCTAAGCATAGCTGTTATTTTTGTGATCATTATTGTTGGTCTTATACTGCGATCCTTTTTCAATGGAATTTATGCAACAATACCTATAATAGCTTCTATAATAATCCTTTATGGTGTAATGGGCTATGCAGGAATATCATTGAATATTGCAACCGTTCTTGTTGCCAGTGTTGCTCTGGGTATTGGTATTGATTACTCCATTCATGTAATCTCCCATTTCAATCACACACTTAATAATGTAGGTGATATTTACAGAGCTTTACGAGATACTATTATGATAAGTGGAAAAGCCATTGTAATTAATGTAATATCTGTTTCAGGTGGTTTTCTGGTTTTGTTGTTTTCTGAAATGGTACCACTGCAATATTTTGGCTTGTTAATTGCTTTAAGTATGATTGGCTCAGGATTAGGGGCATTGACACTCTTGCCGGTTATTCTGATTCTTGTTAACAGAAAGAAACTTAAAAAATTAAAAGAAAATGAAAATTAGGTTTTATATTCTGGTTTTAATTGTTGCTTTTCTTTCTTCAGGATGGAATCTATTTTCTCAGGATGCCAATGATATCCTAAGTAAAATGGATAATCTGATGTTTTCAGCAAAAGACCGACAGGGCAAGGTTAAGATCATTTTAACCAATAAATCGGGAAAAGAAAAGATCCGGGAAGCGGAAATGATGCAGAAAGGAACTGATAAAAGACTTTACAGGTATACTGCACCTGAATCACAAGCAGGGATTGCTACACTCTCACTCCCTGACGGAATAATGTGGTTGTACATGCCTGCATTTGGCAAACCAAAGAAAATCTCCTTACTTGCAAAAAGCCAGGCCTTTACCGGTACTGATTTTTCTTATAAAGATATGACTGTAGATTCTTATTCAAAGAACTATACTCCAAAATTAATTGATAATACCGGCAATGTTTATATCCTGGAATTAACTCCTAAATCTGATAAATCAGATTATTCAAAAATTGTGATCTCTATCGACAAAACTAATTACCATCCGGTATTAATGGAATATTACAAAAGGGATAAAAAATTCAAAGAGGCTATTTATAAATATAAGCAAGAAGGTAACTATTGGTATGCTGAAGAAGTAATTATGACTGACCTCAGAAAAAATCACTCAACTAAAATCACCCTTGAAGATATGAAGTTCGATCAGGGATTATCCGATGATGAATTTACCGTAGAAAAACTAAAAATTGAAAAGGTGAAATAAATCGTACACTATTTGAACCAGTCAACAATCCAAACATCTTTTACAGAGTTTCCGGAGAAATCATTATTGATATTCTTTATAATTGTTGAGTCGGGCCAATCATTTGTTCCAAAATTCCAGATAAAGATCCCATAGTAATTATTATTACTAAGGTTATTTTCCAGGATGTATCCCTTTGGGCTTTGTTTATCTTCATCACTAACTTCGATTCCCGGCCCCAGGTTATCATGAAAATTATTATTTCTTACAATCACATTTCCACCACCATCAAGCCATAATCCTCCATCCCACCAACCGTCAATACTTGCATCCAAATCATTTTCATACACATCATTATCTTCTACCACAACATCGAAGCTATCTTCAACCAGGATGCCACCACCAGTATTTCTATATGATTTATTATTCCTGATCACAACATTGGTATTCCCATAGGTATTTATTCCTGTACCCATCATATAGGCTGGAATTATCTGAGGATCAGGGCCGTTTTCATATACTATATTATTCATGATCTCCACATTTTGAGAAGTTTCAACATGAATTCCGTAACCTTCAAGTTCCCATTCCTTTAGCTGAACAGCAGTGCCGTTATGATATATCTCAAGATTTTCAATCTCAATGTTCGAAGATAATTCAACACCTAATCCAATATCAGTATAATTCTGAATTTTTAAATTGCTGAATATTAGATTATTACAGGCCGTACAAAAGAATGCCATGGTTTTTTGATTATATCCATCAAGAATAGTTAATCCACTATCTCCCTCTATTGTAATTGAACTGTTTGCTGATCCGCATAATTCAATTCCAATACATTCAGAATAAGTCCCCTCCGTAATTTTCACCTTGCCACCCGGCCTTACACTCGATAATGCTTTTGCAATGGTTCTGAAAGCTGATGTATTACTTAATCCATTATTTTGATCGTTGCCATTCACCGATACAAAAAATGTAGTAGTATCCACATTACTTCCTCCGCAGTTGATCCATAGTATTCCTCCTTCCTCTATCTCATTCCCATCATCATCATCATCATCATTATTGCAGGAAAAAGAAATTATTGATAAACAAATTAAAGGAATATAAAAAAATCTGAATATATTTAACATATGCTTGCTCATAAGAATAAATTTATTTG
>CAZDWF010000208.1:0-4186 GCA_964508895.1 uncultured Bacteroidales bacterium | reverse complement strand
ATTACAATTATTTATTAAAGACCTTTCCAGGATCAAAAAAATCAAAGATGCAAAGGACCTTGACCCATTTTTAAGAAAGCAATCCATCAACACATTTCTTTTTACCCTTATATTTGGTCTTGGTTTAATAGTATAGATCATGCTTAAAGCCGAAATAAAAAAACATGTGCTCAATTTTATAATTCCCGGAGGTACTTCCAGGGGTATTTTAAAATCAAAGAGGTCGTGGTTTATTATCATTTATAACACTAAGGAACCGGATATCAAAGGCATAGGTGAATGCAGCATAATTGATGGTTTAAGCATTGACGATCATCCTGATTACGAAAAAACACTTCAAAAGATTGCTTCAGAGATTGATACATACGCTGATCTTGCCGATGATGTTTTTGATTCCTTTCCTTCAATAAAGTTCGGAATAGAAACGGCACTCCATGATCTCAAAAATAAAGGAGGGAAAGTATTGTTTCCTTCAGATTTCACGAATGGAAAAGATACACTATTGATCAACGGTCTTGTCTGGATGGGCACACCGGATTTTATGAAAAAACAAATTAAAACAAAAATAGCGGAAGGGTATACATGCATTAAAATAAAAATAGGTGCAATAGATTTCCAGGAAGAGATTTCTATGATCCGGGAAATAAGAAAAGAATATCCGGCTGAAGAAATTATGATAAGGCTGGATGCCAACGGGGCATTTTCTCCTGGAGAAGCATTGCATAAACTTAATGTACTCGCAAAATTTGATATACATTCAATTGAACAACCCATTAAATCAAAGCAGATAAAAGAATCAGCCTGTTTATGCGGGAACAGCCCTATTCCTATAGCACTTGATGAAGAACTGATCGGGGTTTCAGCTATTACTGCAAAAAAAGAACTGCTACAGTCAATAAAACCACAATATATAATACTAAAACCAAGCCTTTTAGGAGGATTTTCCAGTAGCCAGGAATGGATAGACATTGCCAATGAAGGGAACATAAAATGGTGGATCACTTCTGCCCTGGAATCGAATATCGGACTGAATGCCATAGCCCAATGGACATATACTTTAGGCAATAAAATTTTTCATGGTTTGGGAACAGGTTCGTTATATAATAACAATATTCCATCCCCATTATTTATTAAGGGAGGAAGTTTAGGTTATGATGTCAATTCCTCCTGGGAATTAAATCAGATAAATTCATGAATATTAATAATTATAAAGGCTTAATCCTTAACGGAAACACCTATGATAATGATCAGCTTACTGATTATTGTAAAGAGATAGTATCATCAAAAAGCTCTTCACAATGGCAAGTTGATATATGCAATTTTATTCTTGAATGGATAAATAAAAATGATACTGTAAAAGTTAATACATCAGGAAGTGTGGCTGAAAAAAAGCAGATCATCCTGAAAAAAGAATATATGATACAAAGTGCATTGAATACTGCAAATGCCTTGGGATTAAGCCCTTCAGACAATGCTTTACTCTGCATACCGGCAAATTATATTGCCGGGAAGATGATGGTAGTCAGGGCATTTGTCACAGGAATGAATCTTTTAACTCTTGAGCCTGTTTCTGATCCTTTACTTGATTGTGAGGCTGAAATCGATTTTGCAGCAATGGTACCACTGCAGATCAGTAAGATCCTGAAGAATAAAAGAAGCAAAGAAAGGTTGAGGAGAATAAAAAAACTTATCATTGGTGGAGGAAAGCTAGATGCAAAGCTTGCCAGTGAGCTAAAAGATTTTACAAATCCAATTTATGAAACCTATGGGATGACTGAAACCTGTACTCATATTGCACTGAAAAGGATCAACGGTGAAAATCCTGAAAAATATTTCAGAGCAATGGAAGGGGTTGAAATAAATAAGGATGAGAGAGATTGTCTGATTATAGATACTCCTTCTGTAACCGATGAAAAAATAATCACAAATGACCTTGTAAGGCTTCATGATGACCAAAGCTTTGAGATTATTGGCCGTTATGACAATATCATTAATTCAGGAGGCATAAAGATAAATCCTGAAAGCATTGAAAACAAAATCAGTACATTGATAGATTCCGATTTCTTTATTGCATCTGAGCCCGATGAGATTCTTGGCGAAAAAGCAATTCTTATCATCAATGAAGCAGAAGAGAGCAATCATAATATATCTTCATTAATGCAAAAGCTAAAAACAAAACTCACTTCTTTTGAATTACCCAAGGAGGTTTATTATTGTAAAAGGTTTTATTATACTTCAACTTCTAAGGTTCAAAGGAGTAAAACTCTCGAATCTATTTTTAGTAAAAAACATTGAAATAATTTTTTATACATTAGTCTAAAATTTAAACAGATAATGCGACCTCTGCTTGAAATATGCTGCGCATCAATAAACTCTGCTCTTGCTGCACAAAAGGGAGGGGCCGATAGAATAGAGCTCTGCGATAATCTTTTTGAAGGTGGAACAACTCCTTCATTTGCAATGATCAAAAAAGTCAGAGAACTTCAGGATATTAAACTGCATGTCTTAATTCGACCAAGAGGTGGCGACTTCCTTTATAATGATGAAGAATTTACTATCATCCTGGAAGATCTTAAACAATGTAAAAAGCTTGACGTGGATGGTGTAGTTTCAGGATTTCTTACGAAAAACGGGCAAATTGATGCTGGAAAAACAAAACGTTTTGTCGACATGGCATTTCCTCTGCCTGTTACTTTTCACAGAGCATTTGATATGTGCAGAGATCCTTTTGAAGCATTGAAAATACTTAAAGAAACAGGAATTATACGATTGCTTACATCAGGACAAAAGAACAAGGCATCAGAAGGTGTTGAGCTGATCAAAGAATTGATAAAAAAAGCTGATGATGAGATCATTGTAATACCTGGCTCAGGGCTGGATGAGAATAATATAACAAACTTTGCTAAAGAAACCGGAGCAAAAGAATTTCATGCCACACTGCGATCTGAAATTATCAGTAAAATGAATTATAGAAAGAACGATGTTTTTATGGGAGGACTGGCTGCTATACCGGAATATGATATTAAAGAGGCTGATATTGATAAAGTGAAACGGTTTGTTAGAGAATTGAAAAATAGGAATTAAAAATTAAAAATGGCAGAGAACCTACGGCTTTTACTGGCGCATACTTGTAGTCCGTGCTTCAGAATAATTTATAAAGCACGGACAACATGTCCGCGCCAGCAATCAATTAACCCCACAATCCCTTAATCCCCTAATAACAAGCCCCATGACATTCGACCTAATAATAAACATCCTCCAGCTAATCATAATCGCAATCGCTTTGTTTTTTCTCGTCCGCTATTTCCGAAGCCTTTTCATGGAAAACAGGTTTATGCCTGAATCATGGAAATATGCTGTAAGAAATAATTCAGTAAGTGTTGAGCTTAAAAAGTATCAAAGATCTTTTAAAGATAAGATTCGATTTTATAATACATGGCTGCAGTTTGAAAGAATTAAAAAAGACAATATTCCAGGATGTTTTGCAGAGCTTGGCGTATATAAAGGAGAAACAGCCCGCCTTATCCATCTTCTTGATCCTGGAGAAACCTTCTATCTATTTGATACTTTTGAAGGATTCGATCAGAAAGACCTTGAAAAAGAAAGTGGTGAAGCTGCTGAATATACTACAAGAAATTTCGCTGATACCAGTATCGAAAAGGTCAAAGCATTTGTAAAAGGAAACGATAATGTGAAATACATTCCAGGATATTTTCCTGAATCAGCAAAAGGACTGGAGAATGAAAAGTTTGCCCTTGTAAATATTGATACAGACCTGTTTAATCCTATTAAAGCCGGACTGGAGTTCTTTTACCCGAAGCTTTCCAAAGGTGGAGTAATCATTATCCACGATTACAACCAGAAATGGGAAGGTGCAATGAAAGCTGTTGATGAATTTGCTGCAATAAACAAAATTTCAATTATCCCTGTTCCTGATTCTCAAAATAGTGTAATGATTTGTAAATCGTAAGGTCACGCTTAAGCGTGATAAACTGTGACGCGCGACGGAGAAGAAAACACACTAAAAACTTTAGTTCATAAACTTCTTAGTTGATTTTATTATTATTCATATAAAAATTATATATTTAATAATATTATTTTTGCGGAAACAGATAAGTGTAACTATTGAGGAAAACAGTCCTACATATTATATTTGCCATTAGTGCTATATTGATAATATCATCTT
>CAZDWF010000207.1:0-4259 GCA_964508895.1 uncultured Bacteroidales bacterium | reverse complement strand
GAAATAATGCAGGATTATGTCACTGAACTGGAAAAGAAGGTAAGGCAATATCCTGGCTACTATTTCACTGTAGCTTTTAATTCCCTGTATAATTTTTTCTCTTTATCAGCAATATCCAATAGCATTTCAGAGGCAAGAGCATAGGTTTCTCTCTCACCAGACCTGTTTTTCACTATACGTGCTGCGGTTATTGCAAATTCTCTCCAATGATCACCTATGGAAGTCATATCTTCAGAAAGTTTATTTAATTTATCATTACCAATAATTTCAGCTGCTTCCTGCAGGAAAGCTGCATATATAAATCTGAAACCTGCACCACCAGTACCAATTTCTTCCTGCGCCCTTACAATTTGCCCCAGGTATAATGCTGCTTTCTTATCACCAAGTTTTGAGGGGTATTTCCTGATCTTCCCTGCCATATATTTAATTCCATTCACTCCGAACATATGAACAGGTATAGTAAGCATTTGCCTGCATGTTTTATTGATTCCTCCAATAACAGCTGATTTTATATCAATAGTATCAGGAGCTTCATCGACAAAATACATATGACCTTTAGGAGCAAATAATCCCTGTGCATATCTAACTCTTTTCAGGTCATCATACGACAATGTTTCAAGGGTTTCCATAATAGGATCACTGATGATATATTTCCCATTTTCTTTGCCACAAACTACTAGGTTATGGGCATTAAAATGAAAACGATACGGACTAGGGAAATAGGTAAGGTGATAAACACCCACAAGAAGTCCACAGGGGATGCCTTTTTCTACAACTTCATCAAGTTCCTTCATTGCCTTTTCAGGATCTTTGAACTTTTTCTTCGTTATTTTAATTCCCAGCTGCCGGGTTATTCTGCTAAAGATCACTCCGGGCAAGGGTCTAAAAGAGGTAACCGGGATATTATTCACCTTAACAAAAGGCATATGAGAAAAGAACAATCCTGAGCCCATGCCATAGATCAATGGTTCATTCATATTGAATCCATAATAATTCATCAGGTTTGCAGCAACACCATTCTCGCAATGAGCAGATTGTCTGTGTTCAAAATCAATTTTCATCAGGGCAGTCAAATTAAATTCAGTCAACTTTCTTTAATTCTTCAACACCAATACGTAATGCTTCAGCGTAGTGTTTAAGTGTATTATGGTCAAGCTTATTAAAATGCCTGGGTTTCATATGTTTCTTAACTTTCAAGCTCGATATTCCAACATATTTTGAAAGTAATTTGATGTTCATCTGGTTCTTTTCCATGTGATAGGCCAGTGGGCTCAATTTACCTTCCAATACTTTTTGCTTTGTTTGTTCAACTTTTTCATTAATATTGTCCCAGGCCTGTTGCATCACAACATTCTTGGCATCCCATCCTACTGATAGTTCTGTGACATACTTTCCATTTTCATCTATTACATAGCAAGGTTCCCTGAATTTACCTTCAAGCATATTAGCATCATCCTGTGGAACCTCATTCTTCTTCATGATTTAATAAGATGTAATTTAGTCCTGTTTCATGAATACTTTCATCTCACATTCTGCAATTACCTTATCGTTTAATACAACATGGCCATTGATCAGACAAGCATTTAATACTTCCCTGTCGATATCAACAGTAGTTGTAATAGTTGAATTAACCGGAGGCAGTGAAATGATCTTTAGATTTTTAATTGCACCTATCATTCCTATATGAGCTTCTCCATTAGATTTCGTCTTTTGCAAGCCACCTCTAATGGCAAGGGTCTGGGCTATATTTTCAATAATTCCGGATTCACTCAGATATCCATTTTCTACCAGAATATTATCTTCATCTATTTTGAAACTGCTTACTGTTGATTTTTCATCAAACGAAATTACCTCGCCAACCATCACAAATGGAGGTCTCTGTGGAATAAGCTTAATGATTTTGTGATCGTTGGAATTATCTAATTGCATAAGCTGCAAATTATTCGATTATTAGTTTGTTGATTATTTCCAATGGCATAACTAGCTGATACATATCTAAACTACTGTTAGCAATGCATAAGTATATGAAAATCTTGCACTTTCAGGTATCATAAGAAATAACTTCTCACCCTTTTTCAGTCTTCCAGAGTTAAATAATTCCTCAAGCATAATGTAAACAGAAGCCGATCCGACGTTTCCCACACTTGTGAGGTTAGTGTACCACTTTTCCTGTGGAATGTGTCTGCCAATTTCTTTAGTAGAATCTTCAATTTTCTGTCTGAAAAACTCAGAGGAAATATGAGGAAGAAAATAATCGATATCATTTACATCAAGTTCTCTTTTATTGAGAACCTCCAGCAAATATTCTCCTCCCTTTTCTACAATATTTGAACTAAGGAGTTTTACATCCTGTTTGATGGCAAAAAGTGATTTCTCAAACCATTCATTTGAATCATGGTCAAGCCATCCATTAATTTCACCATCATCCTTCTTCTCTGCACCGCAATACATGCATGTTTCCAGTTCATTGGCAAAGGATTTCATCTCTATCCATTCGATACGTAATGATACACCATTATCATTCGGTTTATCCTGAAGCAGAGCGGCACCTGCTCCATCTGATAACATCCAGCGAAGGAAGTCCTTTTCAAAAGCAATCACAGGATTTTTCTCAAGTTCTTTTAATCTGTTTACTTCATAATTAAAATTCCTTGAAAGCATCATTACTGACAGACGTTCTGAACCAGTACAAACGGCATTATGGGTATTTCCACTTTTTACCGACATAAAAGCATATTTCATAGCATGCATTCCTGCATTACAGGAACCAGCATTTGAAATAATTTCCATAGGATGAGTTCCAAGTAAACCATGCACCATAGCGGCATGTGAAGGTAAGAGCTGATCCGGAGATGTTGTACCGCATGCAAGCATCTCTATATCTTCCATTGAAAATGAATCTCCTCCAAGCTTCTTTATAGCTTCTAAAGTTAACTCAGCATTTGTATGGGTAATATTTCCGTTCTTATCCAGGGAATAATAACGATTCATTATTCTGTTATTCCTTAAAACAAGCCCTTTACCTTTTGAAGCTTCATTATCAATTAAGCCAAGGTATTCTTCCATTTCATCATTTGAAACAGGGTCATTAGGGAAAAAACTTGATAATCTTGTAATAAATACTTGCTCTGCCATCATCTATCTCCTTAAGGCAACAAATATAGTAATACTATTAAAATAATCTTACTTTATAATGACTTGTTTATAGTATCTTATTCGTGGAATTATTCTCCAGAAAAACAAAGGATATGTGAGATAAAAGACAATAGAAGCTATTGGTGAAATGAGGTAAATTATTGTAAAAAGATAATACCTGAATAGTTTTAACCTGCCTTGTCTTTTTGGATTACCAGAACCTCCTTTTTTCAATACGAATTTCGACCAGACACCAAATATTCTTATAGCTTTCTCTTCCATGCTCATCAGATCCGGAATTATTTTAACAGCATTTAGCTTCAACAGTTTATCCTGAAGTTTATCGAAATTATCCTCTTTAATCGCATTAGCAATGGGATATCCAAACCTGCTTGATGCTGTAATATCTTTGTCTGAGACCCCTGCAGCTGGAAACACTCCAAACTTCTCTTTTCTTGCTGTATACATCCAATGAACTATTGTTATAACACTTACCAGGTTTCGATGATTATCATTCAACACAATATTACCTACAAGATCACCTTGTAATTCATATATTTTTTTCTTTACTTTTTCATGAGCTGCAATCCACATATTGCGAATTCCAAGTAAAGTAATAACCGGTTTTCCTTTAATAATCTCCCGGGCTTCATCAGTGAGTAAAAATGACCAGAAAGGTATTGATGGTGACAAATACCAAACCTGGTACGCCAGAATTATCAGATCATAATTCTTACTCTTAAATGAAGGCTTCTCTATTTCACAGGGTATACCCTGAACTGATTCAGGAAAAGCATCAAAGAAGCTTTCGTTATTCCAGGGAAATGCAAAAGACTTTGAGGGCTTGATCTCATAGAAATCAACACTGGTATTATAATCATCAAGGTGCTTGCAAACATTGTCTGCAATTTGCTTTAACTGCCCTGACTGAGTGAAATATATTACAAGTATCTTTTTCATCTTATCAAGTATTCCCAGAGAGGGCCTTTTTTATTTTTCTTTCTCATTTTTTCCAGTGGTAGGGAGAGGTCTTCATCAGGAAACACCCAGCGTTTATCTGTTTTCTTTGCCATCTCTTTCAGCTTAGCCAGATCCACATTTTTAGAAATATAATATTTAGGGAT
>CAZDWF010000206.1:0-4309 GCA_964508895.1 uncultured Bacteroidales bacterium | reverse complement strand
TTTTGTTAGATAACCAACTGACGGCAGGGTATGTATTTGTTCAAGTAAATGATAATTTCTTGGATTCTTGAATGCTTTGGAAATCTTACTATCCGGATCATTCAGATTACCAAAGATTAAAGCATCTGCAGGACAGGATTGTTCACAAGCTGTTTTGATCTCACCATCTTCAAGCTGACGATTCTCTTTCTTTGCAAGTAATTTCTTTTCCTGTATCCTTTGTGAGCAGAAAGAACATTTCTCAACAACTCCTCTTGTTCTGACAGTTACATCAGGATTCAATACCATCTTGCCTAAGTCATTATCCATGTTATATGGGAACTTATCGTTGTTGATATAAGAGAACCAGTTAAACCTTCGTACACGATAAGGACAGTTATTCATACAGTAACGGGTTCCTATGCAACGATTGTAGGCCATCATATTCAGACCTTCATTGCTATGAGGTGTAGCTGCCACAGGGCAAACATTCTCACAGGGTGCATTGTCGCATTGCTGGCACATAACCGGCTGATAGTTAACTTCAGGATTCTCAGGATCCTCAGAGTAATATCTATCGATGCGAATCCAATGCATAATCCTTCTTTTCTTGACTTCCTCTTTACCAATAACTGCTATATTGTTCTCAGCCTGGCAACTAACTGCACAAGAACTACAACCAATACAGGCATTGAGATTAACAGCTAAGCCCCAATGAAAGTTTGGATAATTAGGTTTTTGGTAGAGAGTAGTGTGTTTTTCTTCATTTTCTGCATGAAGCTCATTTCCTGAAGCCGGATCATGCAGGAATTTATCAAAAGTAGTTTCCCTCACAATATCACGCCCCTCCATTGAATTATGGGTTTGTGCTAATGCAATGGGGTAAGTTGATCCTGTAGCTGTGATCTTAATAAAAGAGGCATCATTCTGCCGGGTCCCACCTTTAAACATTATAAATGGGAAAGCATTTTCACCAACGCCATTTCCAACCTTACCAGCAGATGTTCTTCCATAACCCAGGGCCAGAGAGGCAGTGCCATAAGCCTGGCCTGGTTGCACAAGGACAGGAATCTCAAAACCATCATTGATTCTTACCAAATCTTCATTCTTTAAGCCTTGCTCTTCTGCATATCCCGGTGAGACACATAAATAGTTACCCCATGTTGCCTTGGTGAGTGGATCTGGCAGTTCCTGTAACCATGGATTATTTGAAAACTTACCGTTGCCAAGAGCAATGTTTTCATAAAGTATTAGTTCCAGCCCATCTCCTGAATGTTTGTTTATGCCTAACTCACTTTCTCTAAAAGCAGGTTGTTCTGATTGTTCAGATGCAATATTAAAAACTCCATCGTGAAGACTCTTATTCCAGAATGAATTAAAACTCAGGTGTTCAAACTGCAATGGAAAAATATTTTCATTCCAATATTCCTGGATATAAGCATAATAATCTGGTGCTTTACCCATCCATTTCAGGAGGCTTTCCTGTGCAGCACGTGTATCGAATAGTTTTGGTATGGTTGGCTGACCAAGGCTGTAACAACCCTTCTTTGGTTCAGCATCATTCCATGATTCCAGATAGTTATTATCAGGACAAACAAATTGAACATGATTGGCAGTCTCATCGTGGATATCTGAAAAAGAAACGCTGAGATCCACCTTTTCAAGACCTTTTACAAATTGTTCACTATTATAATAATTGTAAGCTGGGTTACAATTATAAATAAAGACAGCTCCTATATTTCCATTATTCAATTTTGCTGTTAGATCTTCAAAATCCTGATCAATAGCTTGTTTTGTATAAAGTGGTGTATTAATGTCTATAGTATTACCATAATTATCGAGGAGGTAATTTATAGCATTGACAATTAACTGCATATTCAGCTTATTGCTTCCACACACAACTAAAGATTCTCCTTTATGAGCTAGAAGTTCTTCAGCAAAAGGTTTAATATTCATAGGCGACTCAGGCACATTGAATGTTTGTTGTCCTCTTGCAGCAGCAATTTCATTATATAAATTCAGAAGGATGACGGCCTCATCGGATGCCTTTACAGGAATCCTATTATCTGCATTACTACCTGTTAGTGACATGCCTGATTCGAATTGAATATGCCGAGACATCTTTCCAGGTTTGTCAACCAGGTTTCTGTTTTTACTATATGCTTTAGTATATTCTGTTGAAGACAACCAGTTTCCCAGGAAGTCTGCATTAAAGCTAACGATCAAAGAAGCATTCTCAAATTTATAATCAGGAATAACTTCTTTTCCAAAGGATGTTTTGTTTGCCTGAAGTATTGCTGAATTTGAAGAGGCATCATATTTCACACAGCGGGCAGATGGGTATTTTTCTATGAAGTCCTTAATTATCTGTTGAGTAGAAGGGCTTATAATGCTGGATGTTAGTAAAACAATTTCTCTTCCTTCACCGCTTATAGTTTCCAGTTTTTTAACAATCTTCTGATCTACCTCTTCCCAACTGGCTTTCTGTTCGTTCATCATCGGATGCTTCAAGCGGGTTGTATCATAGAGATTGAGTACTGATGCTTGTACCCGGGCAGATGTACCTCCTTTAGTAATTGATGAAAGCGTATTGCCTTCTATCTTGATAGGACGGCCTTCACGGGTTTTCACAAGAATACTGCAATAATCATTACCATCATAATAAGTGGAAGCATAATAATTGGCTTCACCCGGCGTGATCTCTTCAGGTTTAATTAGAAAGGGGATAGCCTTTCTGACAGGTGTCTCACAACTAGTTGCAAGAACTGCATACCCAACCGAAAAACCCAGCATCTTAAGAAAATCACGACGTGTGGCATTTCCTTTCACTTCTTCATCTGATAATCCTTCTATCGAGAACTCCGATTCTGCCTCCTTGGAAGTGACTGTGTTTTCTTTAATGTCTTTATATTCTTTCAAGCTGCTCCAGTACTTTTTCATTATATATTAATGTGTTTCCGGTTAATCCGATAATTTTCTGATAATTACTAATAATGACATTTCTGGCAGTCATTTCCGCCAATATCAGCTACTGTCACCATATTAATTTTTCCTGACTTCACATTCTCCTTAAGCTCTACATAGTGATCGTAAAAATTATTGGTTTCGAACTGAGTCACCTTTTGATCACGATGACAATTAATGCACCAACCCATACTCAAATCCTTTACCTGTGCTATCCTGTCCATATTCTCCACATCTCCATGACACTCTGCGCAGTCAACCTCTCCTATTTTTACATGTTGAGCATGACTAAAAAAGACATGTTCAGGAAGGTTGTGAACTTTTATCCACTCAATAGATTTTTCCTTATTGATGGCATCATATATTTTTGCAATCTCACCAGTACCTGTTGTAGTGCCTTCTTTAACTATATTGTGACAATTCATACAGAGAGTCGGAGAAGGAATGCCAGCATGACGGCTGTCATCAACAGTATTGTGACAATATTTACAATCGATCTTATTTTGATTAACATGTACCTTATGAGAAAAGGCAATGGGTTGGTCAGGAGAATAACCTTCCTGCCTTCCTAGCCCAATGGATTCAATTACCACAATTTCAACAATAACGATCACAGAAATAAGAATAACTGCAATGTGAATAAATTTTGCTTTGATAAATTTTGTAACTATCAGATCAAAAAGAAAAATTAAGAATAAAATCAAAAATATCCAGAATGTGGCAAAATTATTTTTCCTTTTTTCTATTGCTTCCGGCAGTTGGTAGCCTGTAGGCGTTTCCTCGGTTAGCTCAGCAACCTCCTCCTGTATAACTTCCGATTCTTTCGTCACTTCCGGCTCCTGTGCCTCATCTTCCGGTTCCTGTGCTGTTTCTGTCTCAGTTTCTGTTTCAATTTTGGCACCACCACCTTCCACCCGGATATATTCCAGGAGTGATCTTACCTGATCGTCAGTAAGATTGTTTGGAGGCATCGGTATATTATAAGCCTCAAATACTTCTATTGCATCCTTATCCCCTGACTGTATGAGAGCTTGTGAGTTTTGTATAAACTTAATCAGCCATGCTTCTTCTCTTTTTTCATTGATCCCTTTCAAATCAGGACCTATGATCTTTCCCTGGCCAATGGTGTGGCAAGCTGCACATACCGCAAAATGCGTTTTTCCTTCCTCTGCTGTTTGAGCTTCAGCATTCTGATAAAATGAAAACAGTATAAATGCAAGTCCTAATAAAATAGTTTTAGATTTTGATTTTAGGAGCTTAAAAATCTTTGACAGGAAATAATCCATCTTGTATTAATAATTTCGTTAATAAGAACAAAAATTCTCAATAAATTACCTTAATAACTTAAACCTAAGATATTAATATT